>JACCSP010000053.1 GCA_013812905.1 Pyrinomonadaceae bacterium | reverse complement strand
GCACAAAGCTGACCATCATTAGAGAAGAAAACAGCGCTACACTGAAAAGCTTTTTCCTCAACAGCACACCACCTCATCTCGGAAGACGAACTGCTATTTTTGGCTCAGTCCTGACGTCGACGTCTTTGCGCTTATGAAAAATACAATCATATTTAACTTAACCGGGGGTGACATCGGGTTTCCTTATACTTTATTTTCATTGTTTTTCACAATATAATTAAATTGGAATATAATTAAATTTGAAATAAGACGCAAAGAGTTGATGACCTGTTGACCCGGGTAGGGAATGGAGATTCCACTTACACCACTGGAGTTTGCTCGTCGGGCCAATAGGCTCTATCCCGAACGCGAGGCCGTCGTGGACGGTCCTGTGCGGCTGACCTACTCGCAATTCTTCGAGCGATGCTCGCGCTGGTCATCTGCTTTGCAGAGACTCGGTGTGAGCCACGGCGATCGCGTCGCCTACATCGCGCCTAACACTCTCGCCCAACTGGAATCCTTTTATGCAGTTCCCCAGATCGGAGCAGTCCTGGTCCCGATCAACTATCGTTTGAATAGCGACGATTTCGCCTACCTCATCAATCATAGCGGTGCCCGAATTGTTTGCGTCCACTCTGACTATTTGGACGCGGTGGACAGCATCCGCCCACAAGTGCCAAATGTTGAGGCGTTCGTTGCGCTCGAAGGGGCCAGGACAGGCTGGCTTGATTATGAATCGACAATCGGTGAGGCTTCACAGGACTTTGAGCGACCAACTATTGCTGAATCCGATCTGCTGACGATCAACTACACCAGCGGAACCACCTCCCGACCAAAGGGTGTAATGATTACGCACCGCAACGCCTACGTAAACGTGATAGGCACCCTCATCCACCACCCTATGACGCAAGCGGACCGTTACCTCTGGACGCTGCCAATGTTTCACGCCAACGGCTGGACCTTCGTGTGGACCGTCACCGCGATAGGCGCGGCTCACGTCTGCCTGAGGAAGGCGGAGCCGGTAGCGATCTTTGAGAAGATCAGGCAAGAGTCAATCAGTATGCTCTGTGCTGCGCCCACGGTGCTGATCGGCATTGCCAATGCTCCCGCGGCACTGAAGCATGAAGCACGGCGTGGGTTACGCGTCATGACCGCGGGAGCCCCTCCCGCGGCAGCAACCATTCAGCGCATCGAGGTCGAACTAGGATGGATTATTACTCATATGTATGGACTGACTGAAACTTCACCCTGCATCACAATCTGCGAACCGCGCCCGGCACATGAGCGGCTCGCTCCTGAAGATCGGGCGTTGATCAAGGCGCGGCAGGGCGTCGAATTAATTACCTCGGGTGAATTGTTGATTGTCGATCAAGCAGGAAAGGAGGTCCCACACGATGGCGTGACATCCGGCGAGATCGTCGTTCGAGGTAACGCGGTCATGCAGGGTTATTACCGCGATCCGATCGCCACCGAAGAAGCGTTGCGGGATGGGTGGTTTCACACTGGAGACGTGGCGGTGGTCCATCCCGACGGGTACGCCGAGATCACTGACCGTGCCAAGGACGTCATTATTTGCGGGGGTGAGAACATTTCCTCAATCGAGGTTGAGGGGGTGTTACTGCGCCATCCCGCAGTACAGGAGGTTGCAATTGTAGGACTTCAACATGACTACTGGGGTGAGGCCCCGCACGCCTTTGTCGTCCTGAGAGCAGGAACGACGGCAACCGAGGACGAGTTGCGACAGTTCGCCCGCACCTATCTGGCGCATTTTAAAGCGCCCCAGGGTATTACGTTCCTGGCGGACCTCCCTAAAACTGCCACCGGAAAAGTGCAGAAATATGTACTGCGAGGAAAACCGGCAGGGTTGAAGCAGTAGTGGGGCATCGTGCGGAGCCCTGGGGTTTGTCCTTTGCCGCCGGACACGCGACCTTCACGTCAAAAGCTTTATCGGCCGCTATGTTGTTTGGCATACGCGGGCCCACCCAGGAGGAGAAACAGGGATGGTCAAAGACTTATCTGCTTACCACACAATAGTGAGTGATCTTTTCATGATTCCAAAGACCCCTGACGAGTGGGCGAGGTATCGTTTGAGCGATGAGCAGGTAGGGTTCTTTCATGAGAATGGTTATTTGAAAGGCGTGCGAGTGCTCACTTACGAACAGGTGGACACCTTGCGGGCGGAATTGAACCAATTAATGGACCCTACGCATCCTGGCCACCATCTGTTTTACGAGTATCACTCGAACGAGTCGCAAGACCCGAACAAAGTGATTTTTCATGCTCTGGGTGCCTGGCGCATCATGCCTGGTTTCCATGATCTGCTCTGGAATCCTGCCTTTACTATCCCAGCATCCCAGCTACTCGGCGGTGCAGTACGCTTCTGGCACGACCAGCTCTTCTGCAAACCAGCCCACCATGGTGGCGTCGTCGCATGGCATCAGGATTATTCATACTGGACCAGAACCACGCCCTTAGCACATCTCACTGCCTGGATCGGGCTTGACGACTCTACACGCGACAACGGATGCGTACACTATGTTCCGGGCAGCCACCGCTGGCCCGATCTCCCAATCACAGGTCTCACTGGTGATATGGAGGCGATTCAAAATGTTCTGACGGATGAGCAGAAGGAAAAGTTTAAACCAGTCGCCATTGAGTTGAAAAAAGGTGAGTCCTCATTTCATCACCCGAGAATGATCCATGGCTCGTACGAGAACAGTACCGACAGACCACGACGCGGGACTGTCATCAACGTCATTCTTGACGGAGTGATGTCGAATACTGATGGGCCATTACTTACCGACACCTCGCAACGCATGTCTGAATCCATTGGACAGGAGATCATACCGAAGGGGGAGAAACTGGGGGGGCGGTTCTTCCCGTTACTTTTCGATCCGGACGCACTCGCATATGACTGAGCCCCCGACCTACGTGAGCCAACAACGAACTGTTTCTAGATTCAGCCGGGTAGATTTCGTCGCCGACGCCGACCTCACAAAGAAGGTGTGGGAGATCGCGTCAAGGATCATCTTTGACACTTCCTACCGGCCAGGGGAAAGATTTCCAGAAGCTCGTACTGAAGTAGCCTCTCTGTGGTCGAA
>JACCSP010000040.1 GCA_013812905.1 Pyrinomonadaceae bacterium | reverse complement strand
ATCGACGAGCGAGTTAATCTCGCGGCCGATTAGCGGATCGAGCGACTGTTGGGCACCGGTAGGGAAAGCCAGGGAGCTAGTGAGAAGGAGAATCGCGGAAAAGATTAAGGTTCGCATTGATACTCCTGATATTCGAGGGCAGGTTGTTTCTGTTTAGCTTGCCGCTTGTAAAAATCGTGAATGTAATCTTTCATGCCTAGTTGCCAGGGTTTCATACCGTAATGATTAGCCTCAGCCTTTGCCTGTTGGCTCGTCCAGCCATCATGAGTAATGCGGTAAATAGCGATTACCATACCCGTGCGATCGGCTCCCTTCTTGCAGTGAACAAGCACCGGTTGGTTCTCAGGATCATTAATGGTCGAAAGCGCCAGTTCAATTTCTTTATCGTTAGGACGGCCCAGGCGGCCAAGCGGAATATTGAAGTAACGCAATCCAGCCGAGCGGGCGTCAGCTTCTTCTTCCTGAGCCCGACTATCATCATCGCGGAGATTGACAATCGTTTTGATTCCGAGTTTGCGGAGTAGCTGGAGACCACCCGGTTTTGGCTGTGCACCGCGGTAAATCCCTTCATTTACTCTATGAAAATTGGGCAGCTCTTTGTAGCGAGTATCGTCTTGCGTGAGGCCCGTCGCGGCGAGCAATGTCAGCATTGCGCCAACAGCGAGAATTCGAATAGCCTTAATCCTCATCAACCACCTTAGATGCCTGGGAATCTGGCGAGCTTTCGGCAGATGGGTATTCTAAACCTACTCGCTAGGCAATGCACAATGTGATGGCCTGGACTCAAATACGACGCCGCCATGACTATCTGGTTCAATACCATCTGTTAGCAATTTCTGGCAGGAAACCCCAGCAGTCACGCTTGCTCTTTTCGTCCTTACCCGATTCGGGGACAATGCCTGACATCGCAGTGCTCAACTCATGGAAGGATAAATAGGATGCCGAACAATCTCAAACACTTTGCGGTCCATGCCGACGACCTTGACCGAGCCCGCAGCTTTTATACGAAAGCTCTGGGCTGGAGGTTTACGCCTTGGGGTCCACCTGGCTTTTTTCTGATCAAGACTGGAACGGATGAAGAGCCTGGCGTTCAAGGCGCCTTGCAGCAGCGACGGGAGATCGTCGCCGGAAAGCCGATGTTTGGGTTCGAGTGCACGATAGGTGTCTCATCCATCGACCAAACGATCGCCGCCGTGGAAGCGAACGGCGGCAAAATAGTAATGCCGAAATTTACCATCCCCACTGTGGGCACCTTGATCTTTTTTGAAGACACCGAAGGAAACATTGTCGGCGCCATGCAATATGAAGAAAAGTAGCCGGGAGACCTTTTTTTCTGCATTTGCATTCCGCAGTCAGTGTGCCTGCTTAGAGCGGCTATTTGCTTCTAATTGGCCCACACGCTCTTTCAGTTCCTTCTCAGCGCGTTTATGCTCAGTGAGCGACCGCGTCACTGCTTGCAAGTCGCGCCGTAAATCGAATTGGGCCATCACCTGATTGGCAAGCATCCTCAGGGCCGCGACCTGCTCTCCGCTGAGGCTACGCGCTACCCGATCGATTACACACAACGTGCCCAGCCGGAACCCTTCTGGCGTCAGCAAGGGCGCACCAGCATAGAGACGAATGTAAGGTTCTGAAGTAACGAGTGAATTGTCGGCGAAGCGCTCATCTGCCAGCGCGTCCGGAACGACCAGCGGGGCGTCTTCAAGTATGGCATGAGCGCAGAAAGCGCAGTCACGCGAGGTTTCCCTGGCTTCCAAACCCAAACGCGCCTTAAACCATTGACGATTCTTATCAACAAGAGAGATCACCGCAATCGGCGTTTGGCAAATGTAGGCTGCCAAACGAGTGAGATCATCGAATACTTCTTCCGAATCGGTATCGAGAATCTCATATTGCCGCAGCGCTTCGAGCCGCGCGGCTTCGTTCTTTGGTAATGGGGCTATCATTAGCGCTCCTTTAAAGCGGGCATCACCGAGACATGACGCTTCTATGCCAAACGCGGTTCACATGTCAATGCCTCATCCGATCGCCCTCCCTAATATTAGTTAGTAGCGAAGGTTCCGCTTTGGAGTATGCTAGCGCCATCTTGCAGCCTACGATCTTGCCTGCTCTCCTAGGCTTTTTAGCGGCTAGAGGTATAATTGAACATGACAGCGCAGCAATCAGAGTCTAAGTAATGAGCAATGTAATGAGCAATTAAGGAGCAATTAATGACGGGCGACAAAGTTGCGCGACGTTCCGATCAGATTGGGTTTGGCGGCCGCATACTTTTTCTCACGGACGATACCTCACTCATTCGAGCGCAGCTTGAAGAGGGTCAGGGGGCAGGGGATGAGCAGGATCTAGAAACAAAACTGGCCCACCGCTTGGCGAGTGACAATCTGCCTTTAATGAACAACATCTCGACTGATGAGATCACTCCCGGTTGGGTTTGTTTCCATTATGACGAAACCCTGGGCCATTATGTCTATGTCGGCATGCGCAATGGCGCGGTGCAGAAGGACGAAGTTAAAAATGGCGGCTTCACAGTGGTCGTCTCAGGCTTGTCGAAAGGCTGCGGTTCATCTCGCGAAACGGCGCCTTACGCCGAAAAGTGGGCAGGCATTCAACTGGTGATCGCCAAAAGCATCGAAAAGATCTACGGACAGAACGCGCAGAACATTGGGCTGCTTACCTCAACCGACTTTGGTTTGATCAAACGCATTTGCCGCGGCGAGGAGATTCCGCTCGAGGAATTCACTACCGGACTCGATCCGATTTCAAAATCCATTGTGGAGCACGGCGGCCTCTTCAATTACAACAAGGCGCGGCTTGCGGGTGAAGTAACACCAGCGCCGCTTGAGACCCGAAAACGGCCGATGACGATTGTCGAAAAGATTATCGCTCGTCATGCCTTTGTCAGAGCCGGAAAGATTGGCGTTGAAGCAGTCAAGCCAGGTGACGCACTTTTTGCCGTTGCCGATGTACGCTTCTCTCACGAGTACGTCACGCCCATGGCGGAGGCGTTGCTCAAACAAGCGCTTGGCTTGGAGGCTCGGGTAACAGAGCCTGAGTCCGTCTTTGCGTTTCGCGATCATCTCACTTTCCTGAACAAAGTGATGTCGCAGAAGCATCGTGACATGGGTTTGCTGGAAAAGGCAGAAGGTCTGGCAACGACGCAGGAGAGTTTTGCAGCGCATCAGGGAATCAAGCTTTACGGCGAGAATCCTGACGGCGGCTCGGAAGCAATTTGCCACAACGCCGTCGTCGAGGACCTCGCCCTGCCGGGTCAAATCGTTATCGGTACAGACTCGCACACCTGCATGGCAGGCGTCCTGGGTTGCTTCGCTTTCGGCGTCGGCTCTACGGACATGGCCAACGCCTGGTACACGAAAGACGTTCGCATCCGCGTGCCGGAAACCGTGCGCTACGTTCTGAAAGGGAAGAAGCGCGCCGACGTGGCAGCGAAAGACGTGATGCTGGTCATCCTCGCCAGTGAATACATGAAGCAGAGCAAAGGCATAGGCAAAGTGTTGGAGTTTACCGGAGCGGACCTAAAGAACTGGGTAATGGATGAACGAGCCACTCTGACCAACATGTCCGTGGAAGCAGGAGGCACGACCGGAATTATTGAACCAGATGAGGTTACGCTGGAATACATCGTGCGCACGCGCGGCCTTGACGCCGAGAAAGTGCGCCAGGGGTTCACCTACAGTGATCCGGATGCCGAGTATGCTGCCGTCTTTGAAATTGACCTTGATGAGGTTCGACCTATGGTGGCCCTGCCGGGTGATCCGCGCAACGGAATCCCTATCGATGAACTCGGTGAAGAAGTACGCATAGACGCGGCGTATGGTGGCTCATGCACCGGCGGCAAGATGGCCGATATGGATATGTATGCTGAGG
>JACCSP010000038.1 GCA_013812905.1 Pyrinomonadaceae bacterium | reverse complement strand
AAAATGAATCCGCAAAACTCCGGAGCTAAGGAGACCGTTAAGCAACTTGAGCTACACGACAATCTCCAGTTCCGGACTGAAGACGCCAACGGTCGTGAGCGCTGGCTCGAGATCGTTACTTCCTCGATTAAGGATCGACTAGGCAACACCATTGGTATTCGCGGCGTGGCGCGCGACATTACAGATCGGAAACAGATTGAACTTGCACTGCGCGATTCCGAAGAGCGTTACCGGCTTTTGTTTGAGTCCACTCCTCAGCCAATACTGGTTTACGATGAGGAGACTCTGGCGTTTCTTGCTGTAAACGAGGCCGCCATTCGGACCTACGGGTATAATCGGGAAGAGTTTCTCTCGATGACCATAAAAGACATTCGTTCTTCTGAGGAGACCCCGACCCTGCTGATCAAGACTCCCACTGGCGTAGATGAGCCCCTTATTTCAAGTCCCTGGCGCCACCGCCGGAAGGACAAAAGCATAATCTACGTTGAGATGACCTCGCATCCCCTTGCCTTCAATGGAAACAAGGCCAAACTGGTAATTGCTAGCGACGTAAGCGAGCGGAAACTACTGGATGAGAAGCAGCTAAGTTTGCATGCTTCGCTTCAGCAATCCGCGATGGAATGGCGCCAAACCTTCAATGCCATCGATTTTCCTGTTCTGATCGTAGACTTGGACGGTCACATTAAAAGGCTAAATCGGGCGGCCGAGGAAATAGCTGGAGTGGAGGCCAAAGAGATTGTTGGTCGCAACATCGCCGAGCTGGAAGACCGTCAGCCGTGGAAGAAGACTTCGGAGCTCATTAAAGCGATTCGGGCAAACGGGGGTTCGACTTCGGCTGAAGTGAAAGACGAAGCAACAGGCAAAACGTGGGCCATAACTCTCTATCTGATTCACAAGTTCGGCTCAGTAGGGGAGCAAGCAATCCTCATTGCCCAGGATGTCACTAAGAGAACCGAACTCGAAGCCTCGGTGCGTCAGGGCGAGATGATGTCGCTGCTTGGATCTTTGGTGGCCGGAGTCGCACACGAAGTTAGAAATCCCTTGTTCGGCATTTCTTCAATCCTGGACGCCTTCGAGACCCGCTTTAGCGACCGGACGGAGTACCTCAGGTATACCGACGTGCTGCGCGATGAGGTAGGACGGCTCACGGTTCTCATGGAAGAACTTCTTGAGTATGGCAAGCCGTTCAAAGGAGATTTCTATAAATTGTCGGTGAACGAGGTCATAACCAAGTCGCTGCGCTCTTGCTTGCCGGCCGCTGAGGTTGCCCAAGTAAAGCTGGTGAATAACCTTAAGGATTCGTTGCCAGAGTTGATGGTTGATCGCCGAAGATTGTCAAAAGTCTTCGTAAACCTGATTGAAAACGCTATCCAGCATTCCTCGCCGGGAACAACAGTGAGGGTTGAAGCATGCGAAATTCACGAGGCTCAGCAGCGCTGGATGGATTGTTCTGTGAAGGATTGCGGCCCGGGCATTTTGGATGAGGACAAGCCACAGATTTTCGAACCCTTCTTTTCCAAGCGTCGGGGCGGCACGGGACTGGGACTTGCCATAGCGGAAAGAATCATGCGCGAGCATGGAGGCAAACTGATTGCCGGCAACAACGCCGACAACGGCGCCTGTATGACGGCAAGGTTCCCGGTGCCTCAGCAGGAGGAGACCGTGGATGGCTAAAAACCGGATCTTGATTGTAGATGACGAGCCCGGGTTGCGCTTCGGCGTGCGGGACTTTCTAGAGCTTCAAGGCTATGAGGTTGACGAAGCCGAAAGTTGCCGCGAAGCGCAGGAAATTTTTAGATCCTCGCGTCCCGATATTGTGATTGCCGACTACATGCTTTCAGACGGCACAGCGCTAGACCTGTTGCCACGCCTAAAGGAAATTAATCCGGACATTCCCCTGCTCATTCTGACAGCGCACGGCTCTATCGACCTTGCTGTCAGTGCGATTAAGGAGGGGGCGGAGCAATTTCTCACGAAGCCGATCGAGTTGCCGGCACTGATGGTTATTCTTAAGCGCCTGCTGGAAAACCAGCGAAACCGCCACAAGCAGCTTGCCAGCCGGTCGCACCAGGTTCGTCACGCCATCGACCCATTTATAGGAGTGAGCTCCTCAATTCGCGCTTTGGCGGAACAGGCAAAGAAAGTTCTGGCTACGGAAAGCCCGGTTCTAATTCTCGGTGAGACAGGCAGCGGCAAGGGTGTGCTCGCACGATGGCTGCATGAGAACAGTCCGCGAGCCGACGAAGCCTTTGTAGATTTAAACTGTGCGGGTTTGTCACGGGAGCTTCTGGAAACCGAACTCTTTGGCCATGAGAAGGGCGCGTTTACCAGCGCCACCACTTCGAAACAAGGTTTGTTTGAGGTAGCTCATCGGGGAACGATTTTCCTCGACGAAATTGGTGACGTCGATCTTCAGATTCAGCCGAAGCTGCTTAAGGTGCTGGAAGACAAACGCTTCCGCAGAGTGGGAGACGTCCGAGATAGGCAGGTTGATGTTCGCCTGATAGCCGCGACACATCAGGATATCGGTCAATTGGTGCGAGATAAAACATTCAGAAATGATCTCTATTTTCGCGTCAGCACCATACCGCTTGCCTTTCCTTCACTGCGAGAGCGCATCGAAGATATACCGATTATGGCTAACTATCTTCTCGATAAGCTGGCTACCGATCTCGGCAGGGGCGACATTCAACTCGAGGCGGACTCCATCAAAGCGTTGCAGAGTTACTCGTGGCCAGGCAATGTAAGAGAACTTCGCAATGTAATCGAGCGCGCAGTATTGCTGAGCGAACAAAAAAATATCCGCTTGCAGGACCTTCACTTCGATGGCCACTCGAAGCGCCAGGCAACATACCTCGACTCGACTCTCACTCTTAACGAACTCGAGAAGCAGCACATTGAGAGGGTCTTGCAGGAGGAACAGGGACGAGTAGAGAAGGCTGCCACAAGACTGGGTATCCCGCGCAGCTCTCTTTATCAGAAGATAAAGAGGTACCACATTCCGTCGAAATTCTAAAAAGTCGCCCTGCTTCCAATTGAACGGGAGGGCCTAAATCGTTCCGGCCGGTACCACATAATCCTCACCGCGCCCGGGAACGTTCGGATCTTCTACAAGACCGAGGATGTACGCAGCCACGACAGCGGGGTCCTGCGGTTCTATACCTTGTGCGAGAATTCGAGATCGCAACCTTGAATCCCAATTAGCTGTTAACGAGGTTTCTAAGTAGCTCGGAGAAACGGAAAAAATACGGATCCCTCGATCGGAATGTTCGGCTGCCAGAGATTTAGTCAGCGCCTGGAGAGACGCCTTCGCGACTAGATAGGCCGAGAATCCCTTTGGCGGTACATCACGCAAAGCTGAAGTTAGAATACTGACAATAGTGCCGCGACGATGCCGCACCATTGTACGCATTACAGATTGCGCACATAAAACAGATCCCTTAACGGCGACTTCAAACGCCTTCTGAAAGTCGTCCCATTTTAAGAGATGCATAGGTTTCGGCTCAAAAGGCGCACAGGCGTTGTTAATCAAAGTCAGGCTCCCAGCCTGGGCATTAATCTTTTCCCATACTTCATTGTGACCTTCGTGAGTAACGTCATGTTGAATGAACTCTCCCTTAAGTCCTGAACTTGAAAACTCTTCCCGCATTAACGCCGCGACTTTTGCGTCTGACCGGAAGAACCCGAAGACCTGATATCCGGATTTGCCGAACGCGAACGACAACTCCTTTCCCAAACCTTTAGTGGCGCCGGAAATGATTACACTTTTAGACACTTGAGCGTATTTGTGTGGACTTAATTAAGCATCACCGCGACCTTAACGCGGCACTTGGCCGCTACGTATTTCTGATCCTCGTTATAGAAACTAACGTCGAGCACCACCACTTTCCTGCTTTCAAGCTTCTGTGTGATCTTCGCCTTCAAACGAAGTTTATCGCCTAAATAACAAGGTTTTAGATAACGAATGTCGCATGTTAATAGCAAACCCAGCGGCCCCGGAAAATGTAAACCGATAAACTGCGACAAGAAGCCGTTTAAGATCGCTCCATGCATAATGCGACCTTTAAAGCCATTCGCCTTTGCGTAAGCGTCATCCACATGGATCCGGCTGGTGTCACCAAACGTCTCAAGGAAAGCGTTATACACCGCGGCATTGACGTGGTATTCACGTTCACACTCCATCCCTTCTTGAAGGTCAGCGAAAGAATAGTCACCAGCGTATGGCATTTAGTATTGTTCGCATCGTGGCAAAGTCGTTGGCAAACAGAAAGAAGCTGGCGGTCACAAAACTGAATGTTAAGACTACGCTGACAACATTCACAGCCGGATTCTCATTGTAAGCTTTGAACCTTTTGCCACCATGACTCTTCAACCACACTGTGTAGTAATGATTCGCGGCCACACCTACGGCATGCATAGCACCGAAGGCAAGATAATTCCAGCCAACCCCGTGCCAAATGCCTACCAAAAGAAATACCGCAAGAATGGCCAGACCGATGGCATGATTCGTTGGAATCCCAAAACGGCCGATGAAAAACTTAGATAATGGAGTAAATACTACGTCACGCATGTAATCCGACAGCGTTATGTGCCAACGATTCCAGAAGTCTCTAACGTTTCTTGCAGCCAGGGGATTTTGAAAGTTCTCTCTCACATGAATCCCCAGCAAACCCGCAACCCCGATTGCCATGTCACAAAATCCCGCAAAGTTACAATACAAAAAGAGATAATAGGAAACTGCAGCAACGACGAGGTCGGATGGCGGATGAGGATAGGAGTCTAGCAGCAACCCCGAATAAGACAACTGATTAAAAAGTGGCGCCAGCACCTGATACTTTGCAACACCCACGATGATTCTCATTGCCGAGCGCCCCGTGGAAATGCCCTCGCGATCAGTCCGACGAAAAGAGCGCTCGTGCATGCGGTAGGGGTTAATCGGCCCTACTACAAACGTCGGCAGGAAGAACGAGAATCCGACGTATTGCCAGAAGGTGGGCTTTTCAACAACGCGATTTCTCACCTCCAGGACAAGATAACTTAGTCGCAAAGACATGTAGGAGATGCCGACGAACCCATCAGCCTTCAAGTCGATTGACTTCAGCGGCGCCTCCCATACAAAGGGCAGATATTTAATTAGTACGAGAGCAATGATCGGTGAGAAAAAAGCTAACCAGGGAAGCCATCCTTCCCGCTTTGAAAACAAGGTCATCACCAAGTAATGGACGCCGACCAAAGCGAGATAGACCGAAAGAAAAACTACGGCTCGACGTTTGCCCGTACTCTCGGAAAACATAATGCCGATAAAAGCAAGATTTGTCAGACTGAATAGGAGCGGCCTCCACTTGTCATCTGTCCTAAGAGACAAACAGGCACGAGCAGCGCCAATGTAGGCCAGAATGATTAGTAGGAGTCGCGTGTTTTCCAATGAGGACTAGAAGCCTTTGTAGACCAGATTAACGTCCAGAGACTGAGCAGGAATAGACAATAACAAGACCACCGCAATCACACAGAGGATTGTCACGATGGCCAGATCGAACCTATTGGGAGCGGCGTGCATGTTCTTCATAAACAGTCAAAATCGCAGGCGTTACAGTTCGTGTGAGCAGATCGCTGCCGTTTAGGTTCATGTGCTCGTCAGAAAAACATCGATTGATTTCTAAATCCGTCATGCCTCGGAAAAGCGTTGCCGGAGGCACTCCAATGATGGGCATCTCCAAGCCAAAAACCTCGGACCAATGCATTCGCTCTTCGACCGCAGCATTACGCCGTTGGCGGGAAAGTGGAATATTGAGGATCGCGACCGGTACGCCAGAATTGCGTGTCAGCTCGGTGGTCAGTCGCAGGAAGTGCATCTGATAAGGACTCAACGGCTGCTGAGTGAAGTTAAAAAACCGCTGCGTTTCGGGTGAATATATCATGCTGCGAGCGCTTAGTTCCGGCGGCTTTGTCTTTTGCATAACAAAGGGCGCACCCAGATATCCAGCTTCAACTCGATACGCACCCCGGAGCGACACTAGCATGCGATTAAAATCAGTTTTCTCCTGGATGTCCGATCGGATTATTCCCACCAGGTGCCTGGGAGCGCCCAGCACCTGTTCTCCATAGAGCGCAAGACGAAGCCGAAGCGGCAGTCCTAGCAAAGCGGCCTGGTTATCGCCATGGGGTAACCAGCGAAATGATTGAGGGTGAGGAAGATTAGTGCTTTGATGCGATAAAGGCATCGTAATCACGAGCATCCGCACCTTTCGTCGTTGTAATACTTCGCTAAGCAGGATGTAGTTCAGTTCCTCTCCTCGCCAGTTACTGCCAAATGTGATGACATTTGCGGGCCGGCCAAGCTGTCGACTTAATTCATACTGTACGTAGGGCGTATCAATGCCTAACCAAAGCACTGAACTGCCAAGAAACAGGATGTCGATGTCCGAGGAGTCGTCAAAAATCTGGTGGCCGATGTATGAGAAAGCGCCAAACTTCTCAGGTATTCTCTGGTAAACGTCCTGACGGCGAACCAAACCCGATCTCGACAGGCCTGCCGGTAATAGCAAAAAAAATGCGAGCGTGAGGGCAAAGCCATATGCCTGCCATCTGCTCGTAAATGGAGGGTCCATCACTTCGTTAGCGGATTTCAGAGAGGCTTCAGGAATTTTCCAATCTCCTTGCAATCAGATCAGCGAGCTCACCAACGTTTCTGGTGGCTTCAACTTCTCCAACTCTGAAACGAATACCGAACGCCTTCTCGATCGAAACCAGAAGCGATATTTGAATCAGCGAGTCCCACTCTTCCACCTCATGAGCACTCAATTGAGGCGTTACAACAACCGGCTCCAGGAAGACGTCATCGAAGATATTCTGAAGTCTGCCTATAATTTCACTTTGCATCATACGCTCTTCGCACGATTTCGATCCTGGTCTGAAAGGGCTTAAAAGTCTTCAATTCATAAGAAAACTGAGAATATGTTTCGGTTTCCGTCAGCTTTTGGAAACCCATCCTGGGATACAGATTCCGTACCAACTGATTCTTCGCGGTAGGGATGTAAACTCCCATGATTTCCGTACACGAATGCTTTTCCGCAAGCCGCGCAATCTCGTTCATCATTTCCTCTTCTACCTGCCGATTTAAGACTCGGCAGCTCATAAGCCAGGTGTCAATCTCCAATATGGCGGCTGGAGCGCTTCTATCGATCGCGCCGATAACAACTCCCGTTAAACCGTAATCACCGAAACGATCAGATAGCCTTACGGAAAACGAGACCCGGTTCTGATCATCGATAAGACGAGTTATTTCAGATTCAGTACGCCGTCGCGTCGTTACGTTGAATTGGTTGCTCTTATTGATTAGTTGGGTGATGCGGGGTACGTCGACACTTCGGAACTCACTGATTGTTCCGGTCATTTTTAGCGATGCTAAATATGAACTGAGATCGGTAAATGACGGCACGTCACGCTTGCGCAACGATTCCTGCTTGTATTTCTGAGTTCGCTGGGAGTCTTCTAGGGTAATGTTCGATGGCTCAAAGAGTCGTGCTTCCTGCAGTTGTTTCACATAGTCAGACGGATCGGGGCCAACTAAAATGGCCGAAACCTCAGGGGTAAACTCTCTGACTATATCGATCTCAACGGGGTCATCGTCGAGAAATACAAAACTATCAAGCCCTAAATGCAGTTCGTCTGCAATCAATCTCAGATTATCGGGCTTGGGATTCCAGTTCGCTTTAAACGAGACGAAATGATCAAGGCGCAGTGCCATCTCAGGGTGTTTTTCGAAGGGTTCGATGGCTTTGTCGTAATCATTCTTGCTACAGACCGCTAAGAGCACCCCTCGCTCAGTTAGCGACAGCACATATTCCTGGAAAGCGCGAAAGGCCTCACCGCGCGGCGAAGTGCCGCCGATTTCTATTCCTTCGACTCCGTCATCACCTACGATACCGCCCCAGATTGTGTTGTCGAGATCCAGAATCAGAACCTTCTTCGGACCTATCCTGAGCGCGCGAACGACATGAGTAATCTCTTTGGCGATGTCCACCATGAGATCCGGGGCGCATGGTTGTTTGCTTTCCAGCCACGCTCGCTCATCAGAAGACATTAATCCGCCGCGCCGACTGGAGAGGAACTCCACATCGCAAATATGCACATACGGCGGTGCATTCAGCCCGAGTTCCAGATTTACTAACTTCCGAAAATTCCAATCGGAACCCAACGTGCGTGTTCGGTACGGCCCAGGATCAAAGTACGCGGGCAGCTTGAAGTTACATAGCACAATTTCGGCTCCGCTGCGCTGGTGTAGGATTTGACAGAGGTCTAGTAATTCTGAACGGATCCTTACTGCTTCCATCTCGAAATGCTCTCTGGGATCCGCCAGGTGTCCCAAGTATTTGCACCTCCTTTCTGTGGGAACAATGACAACCACCTGCGGTTTGAAATCGTACAAGCCACTTGACTCATTCAAAATCTCTGTAACGTAAGCATCAAACTCGCCGGTGAACAGTTCGGCCGGACTGCCGGCAACCGATAGGAGGTGGTCGACGAGTTCATGCAGGGGATACAAACTGCAGGCGCCTATCATTGCGAGACGCAGATTTTCCGCGGTTGGGGTGGCTTCAAACCCTTGAGCAATAGCTTTCTTCCGAATTCGGGAGAGAAGGAACAGATCGTCAAAGCTGGTCGCGGCTTGCGAGCGGCAAAGCAAGTGCTGCCACAGAAGATCTGGCTTACCTTCGGCCAATAACTTTTTTAAGACGTCATTGGTTACTAGTTTTGAATCGCGGGTCATCATATCTAGGAATGCCCGTAACTGAAGTATGGTGCCATCTCGAACTCGACACTGCCTAATTTGTCATAAGGATAAAGGCCGAGAGATATAACGCAGTTGGCAGTTTGGTGTCGAGCATTCCCGCGCTCATGAGCTACAGGCACTACCTGTGAACCTATCACGCTTTAGGTAGGGGTAACCTTCGAATAAGGCAGCCGCCGGTTTCCAACCCGTCCGAAGTCTAGAATAAAGGTCTGCTTTCCAGACAGGATATTAGCCAATTTTTCGTGATACTCAGAATCTGTAACAAATCCAGTGTTTTACCGCGGGATGGGCGCTCTTCTGAATGTGGCCTTCCATTTGCAGGAAGCAGTGACGTGCCAATCACTTAAATGGCTCTCACCACCCGACTAGAGAGTCCCAACTGGCTAACTTTGCGAGAGCCTGTATTGCCCGCAGTGCCCTCCAATTAGGCCACCCAAATCCATCTAGCCGACTGCTATGCCGTAAGCGTCAGTCGAGCAGGCTCACATACAAAGGAGTTAGAAAATGCCCACGAAACTGTTACGCAACTTCAACCTGGCGCTTTTTGCTGTGCTGTTGTTTGGCTTCGCTACTACGACGCAGGCGGATACTGTATTTGTTGTTGGCAACACCCATCCGACGCTCGCTACAGCGACGGTTAACTGCTCGTTTACTGGAAGCGGCGCTTTTACCTTTACCATTACCAACACGTCGCCTTTTGCCGCGAGGATCACGGGCATCGGCTTTGACCTGCCTGGTGCGCCACGTGATGGGTTTACCGGAAGTACGTTAGCGGCTGGCTTTTCCTTTACTGACGAAAACCAGAGTAACGTAAATCAGTTTCCGAACGCGGTCTTAGACTTCGCGTTTCAAACTGGGAGTAATTTTACAGGTGGCGGCCCCGGCGGGCTAGCAGCGGGTAGCACTGCAACGTTTACCATCACCGCTACTACCGGTACTTTTGCGGGCTTAACTGCGGATCAGATCTGCCATTCTATCTTCGTGCGCTTCCAAACCGTGGGTCCTACCGGCGAGCTGAGCGATGTTGGCACTCCTGGTAACCCCATTCCAGAGCCAACCAGTATGTTGCTCCTCGGGACAGGTCTCGTAGGTGCAGCGGCCGGGATACGACGTCGTCGCAACCTGAAGAAGTAAGCATGAGCGCGGAAATTCTGCGATCGTTTTTGCACGAAGGATCGGAGGCTTAGGAGCAAAAAAGGTGCGGCCTTTTACCGCACCCCTCGAAAACAGCCTCGAGGGGTGCTGGCTGGGAGCCGATGAGCCTGCACTTGCCCCGCATGGCTTAGCAGCTCAGGTGAGTTTCAAGTGTTCGTTAGTCTAATGGTACTCTTTTAGAGAGTATCATCGTTCTTACCCAGACTTTCTGCCCCGACGGCTCGGTCGAAAATTGGAGGTTGGCTTGGCGTTCGGTTCTCTCCCCGCGAGCCGCTACGCCCTCCTCGGGGAACGGGTCTTGCCGGTGTTGCGGGCGCTGTGCGGCGAAAGCTACGAGCTCGTCAACAGTAACTAAGCTTAGCTGCCGTTAAAGTCTTCAGTAGCCCAATGAAAAGTGCCAGCCGCCTGTGACAGAATCCGGGCGGGCAAGGACGAGTGTAAATGTACACGAAGCCAATGATTTTTCCTTTTGATGTCAATGGCAAGATTTACACGCTGCAGGATGCGAAGGGAAATACGATTGGGACAGGCACTCGTGAGGTGTGTGAAGTCTTGCTATACATAATCACCAAGCCTCTTTCTCCGTCGGGCAAAACTCAATTACTGCTCCCGCAAAGGCCCAATGTGCGGGCTGCTATAGCGATATAGCATCTTTGGGTCTGGGCAGTAAGCCATTTTTACCTCTCGCTCTTTCCTGAGTCCTCCGCCTGGTCTCATCGTATGCTGTTTGGAGGATTGGAAAGATGAGGGTGGTCGCAAGCGCAAACGCTTTCACAAAAACGCTTACCTGTCCATCGTCAGAAGATATTTCTAGTCGCAGACTTCCCCGCGGTAAATCAGATCAGATAGCGCGTCATATTGCTGGTTGCGATTTTTGCGCAGCCGAACAGAGTTTTCTTTCCGCATACATTCAACCCTCCGAAGAATATAAACCCGCCGAGATGCCGGCGCATCTTCGCCACCTGGCTGAAGCACTGCTCATTGGAAAGCTGGGAAAGGGAAAGCTGGGGAAAGCTGAAAGATTCTTGCAAGGGAGCGATATCGGTGCGCCTCTCACAAGAACGGGCTTTCGCGTTTGAACTAAACGTTCGGCCAGCATGTAGTTGGTTGAACGGGCGAAACTCTCGCGCAAGACCGAATCAAGGATCTCTCGCGAGAAGGTTACATTCAGTTCGGCACCTGTCCTGTAGCTATCTCGAATCCGCGCAGACTTATCTAATGCGCCCTCGAGCGTTCGCATGGTAACGAGTGTGAAGCAAACTCGATTTGTACATTTAAGAAGAGTGTCAGAACGTTTAAGAGGCATGCTCGGTATACAAGAAAACTCCCCTCGAAATGAGCCGCGGATACCTCGCCTCCTGGTTGTTGACGACGAGGAATCGATCTGTTTTTCCATGGGCGAGTATTTCGCATTGCACGGATTCAATGTCGACACTGCCAGAGAATTTGAAGAAGCTGAAAAGCTGGTCGAAAGCACTCAATACCGGGTGATCATTCAGGACCTGAGGCTGGGGACCGCGCGTAATCCGGACGGACTCAACATTATCAGGCTGGCTCATGAGCGTCACCCCGAAACGCGAATTGTCGTGCTCACCGCCTATGGTTCCGTCGAGATGGAAAATGAAGCCAAACGCAGCGGTGCTGACGCTTTTCTGAGAAAGCCAAAACCCCTCTCACAGGTGGCGCAGGTGGTTCAGGGGCTTATTGAAGCTCCAGCCAAACAAGCCGTTAAGTCTGCCTAGTGCAGTGTGTCCCTCTCTCAATTGATTTTACAGTTTGTTTTTCGTTGCGGCTTCCTGTGATTTCGTGAATCGAGTTTCACCTGCCGAGGGCGATCCACAAAATCACACGAAAAATCACGAATTCCAAGGCCAGGATTCGGCGCATACCTCCCGGTTCGTTCTAAATCATAAATCGTGTACCCGGTGTCGAACATGTCACGTGACGAATCTGCGTGATCCACACTGTAGTCGAAAATTCTTCCATCGGTGCGAACATAAACGGATCCGCGATTGCCACCTTCGAATTGTTCAACGGTCAATAACGCGTACAGGTGGCGAAGCTTGCCCAGAAGTCCGGTTGGATAGTTGGGTATAAACTCTTGTCCGCTGGGAAGACTATAGACATTGTCTTCGAGCAGAACGCTTCTTCCGTACTGTTGCAAACTCGGCGTAAAGCCCTCCGGCAAACCGAATCGAGGCTTCGGCTTCCTGCTGAGAAAACGGACGGATTCAGTCCTGGGCCGCTCGGTCAACTCGACCCAAGCCTGCTCGCCAATAATCGACTTCGACATTTCAGAGCGAGTTTACTTCATTCCTGTCTTGTTTCAAGCGTCTTTATCTCTGCAATTAGAGACTCCCACCTGAAAGTGGGACGCTGAAATGACGCGGCAAATGCTCTCGCGCATTTGCCGCTAATCTAACGCAAGTCTTTAGCAGTTCAAGCCGGATTAGAGATCGGCGCAGTGGGAGCTCGCGGTTTCCAGATGACCAAAAGTGCTCCTGCAACCAAACAAGCGACCAGCTGATAACCGATATTCAAGAGATATAGACCGGGCTTTCGCCCCTCAAAGATCACTGTGGCCAGCTGCGAAGTGGCGACAAAGCCTAGCCAAAGCCAGAATGCTGTCTGCAGGCCACTAACTAGATTACTAGCCTGCGTATACGCAGAAAGTGTGCGAGTACGTAGACCAGCACCAGCGATGAAAGGAAGGCCAGTACATACTCTTTCGTATGACTTTGGCTCTCGATCTCGCTGAGTTGCTGGGGCGTCCAGGCCATTAGCTCCACAAATTTGTTTGTGAATATGCCGTACCAGACGGCCCCGAGGATCCAGTGCAAAATCCCAGCCACGAGCACTGCCGGATAGTTTATCTTCATGACTTCTCCTTTGGGGGTTAATGGGAAGTTTGTAAGATCACACCTCAATTGGCGACACGCTTTTCAGTTTAACATTCCTGCATTAGATGGACGGCCGCTTTTAGGAAGATTTCGGGACTTTCTGTCAGTTTTGCGGCGTCGCGCCACGCTGAGTACTCGCTGAGACTCCGGCTAGTTATGCCTTGAATGCTGAAAGTAACACTTACGAGTGCCCGCCTCGGCGCTTCAATGAAAGTCATGCGAAGGAGTGGCGGCCACTTTGAAGGAAAGCGGCCTAACCCGCTTTGCTTTGACTGAGACCACGTGGTCTTGGTTCTGCAGGGTACCCTCGATTAAAAGAAAAGGGTGGTCCACCAATACCGGACGGTTCTTACTGAAAAGCTGGGGCGTTATAATGATATTGGCAACACCCGTCTCGTCCTCCAAAGTTAGAAAAACAAATCCTTTTGCTGTGCCGGGGCGCTGGCGAACAATGACCCAGCCGGCCACACGCACTGCACTGCCATGACGCATCACGGCAATATCTATCGCGCGCGAAGCTCCCAGCTTCTTTAACTCACTCCGATGGTGGGC
>JACCSP010000033.1 GCA_013812905.1 Pyrinomonadaceae bacterium | reverse complement strand
GTAGTGATAAAGTCAATAAATCGATCGTGCTCAAACTCTTCACCGTCTTGAATGCGCTTGCGCCAGGCTTCGGTTTCAATCACACGCCGAACCAGGCCGGGGACGTTCTCCAGATTACCCGCGGCGTTATCAACCGCGTGCCATAAGCTCTCTACGAGACCGCCCTTTTCCGTTAGCGTGATGCCGTAGGCAGCCCGCAGTCCGGCCAAGCCGGACCTCACCTGAGCATCGTCAACGGAAATCTTAAATGTCAGTTCCTGGTTAGCCATCCCTTTACCCTCACGTCGCCGACAGGGCGTGTGGCCGAGAGCGAACGACAGGCGCGGCCGGGAGGCTCAGCCTCGCAATCACGCGGTCAAGCTCGCGCTGTGTGTCGGCGATGTCCATTTCAACGTTGCGCTTTTCTTCGCGAGTGTTTGCGTACGCTGCGCTCAGTCGCTCAGCCTCCTGGCGGGCTTTATCGGCTTGTCGCAGCGCTTCAGTGCACGCCGTTAATTGCGCGCGCTCTTCCTCAATGAGTGGTGGGAGTTCCGCTCTAACCTTTACCTCGGCAGCGTGATTGAATGCTTCAAGCCCCAGTTCGGCAGCATTAACCGATCCGGTGGCAAGCAGATGTTTGACCCGAACGCTGGGTCAAGTAGTTTCCGTATGTCGTCTTTGCTTTCTATTTGCACTTTGCCGCTGGATGTCATCTTCCAATGCGGTGCGCAGAGATACAGTGATACCGATTTTCGGCAAGCGTTGGCGGTTCTCCCGTGGTTACCGTCCGTCAGCCCGCGTTTTTATACATGCGGCGGCTAGACATTAATAAACGACTGCAAGAGCTATGTCAGATGAAATAAATAATGCTCGTCAGTTAGTACAGCTCAGCAAGGCAACGCAAATGCTTGCTGAAGCAAAGACGCTTAACGAGGTAAAGAAGATCCTCAATATAGCGGAAGCTGCGCGTGTTTATGCTCATGTCAGAAGCTCGACCTTGTATTTGCCACGGCTACGGGCGGACCTTTGCACTCTGAGAACCTGGCAACACGAAACTTTAAAGCGATACGAGAGCGCGCTAAGCTGCCGTCCTTCGTCACGCCGTATACTCTCAGGCATACAACCGCCACGCTTTTGCTACTCGCCGGCGAGAACCCAAAGGTCGTTTGCGAGAGACTGGGCCACAGTTCGATTGTGATGACGCTCGATACCTACTCTCACGTCCTGCCATCAATGCAGCAAGCGGCCACTGAGAAGCTCGAAAAGATGCTCTTCGGGTAAGCTTGGCACACTATAGGCACACAAAACAAAAACGGGCAGTCAATCGGCTGCCCGTAACTATCTGATTCTAAATGGCTGGGAGGCAGGGATTCGAACCCCGATAGGCGGATTCAGAGTCCGCAGTCATACCGTTAGACGACCTCCCAACAGGAAAATCAATGTACGTGCAAGCAGGTTTTGTTGTCAACCGCATGCCATGAAGCGACGGAGGCCGACCGTAAATCGTGAATCGTGAATTGTAAAATTTTGTGATTGGTGTTATCTGCGGTGAATGGCCCAACATCGGTACGATTTACAATTTACGAACTACTATTCAACGATTTGCAAATCAGCACTTGTTCATTCCAAAGGATCGGGGCACAATAGCCACGCCCACTCGCTTGCGCAGCGATCCAACTAATACTGTAGCTCTCACGTTCGATAGCTAAACAGACCAACAGTGAGGCGTAGATGACTGAACGACAGGGCCAGACTGGAGCAGTTGATACTGAAAACCAATTACGTGCGCGTGTTGCCGATTGCGAAGCAAGATTAGAGGAGATTGCGGAGCTGGTTGCCCGCGTGCGTCACGAAATCAACAACCCGCTCACAGGGGTACTCGGGCAATCTCAGCTGTTATTACGCGAAGAACTGAATGATAAGGCGCGAAAGCGCGCGCACACAATAGAAGACCTGGCTATCCGGATGAGGGATATTGTGGCCCAGCTGCGTCCAGTGCAGCTAGAGGCGCAGGACAGCAAGTCCCTTACTTCTTAGACTCGGACTACGTCTTCTTCTTCGACAAGATATGGAGACACGACCTGAGGATTGACGTCTGCGTCTTCCGCCAAGACGGCCTGGATTATCGGTAGACTAAGCGAATGCTTCCTGGAAATCCCCGGAACGTCGTGACCCGCAGCATATACAGGATGACGTCCGTTTTCTTCATACCATTCGGCGAGGTTAGCAGTCTTGTGCATGTTTTCGATAATCTGCCGCCAACCCACGCCAGTGTTGTAAGCACAGAATGAAATCTCGCCTTCCTGCGTGCCGTAAGGGATCACGCACATTTCAGTGCGCCGAAAATCATAGTTGAAGAGATCTTGAAACCACATGCCTTCGACACAGAGCACGCGCCAAACATCATCCGGGTCGTCAGCCTTCTCGGCCTTCATGCGATCGTTGCGATCGGAGCTCGAATTAGTCGAAGAAGGCTTGAAGAGATTAAGAATCTGAGAGATCGGAAAACCTTCCGGCGCGCGCTCAGCATTGAAGCTGCGAAGAATTGCCATGCCCAGCTGAGCATAGGAAAGTTTCTTCCCTCGAGCCGTGTCTGTAATTACTCCAACGTCCTTCATAAATTGTTCGTAATCGAAAAACTCAAAAAGAGACTTAAACTCGCCTGTCTTACGATTAACGACCATTAACGTAAAGATGCCGCAGTTTGGATGGCAGTTACACGATGACCAACCCCATGGGGCATCAGCCCCCTGCAGCATATCCATCACGCTGGTGAAAGCCGAGTAAGACGAGAGGGGGAACCAATCGCGCAAAGGCTGTAACTGTCCGGCGAGCTGGTCTTTCAAGTCGTGGGTCATCCCTGCGAGAGTGTAGCGCTGTTTGATACGCAGTTCGTCGGAAATGTCTTCGTCACGACCAGTGAAGGAGACCGGTTGAAAGGCAATCGTCTGGACCTTGTCAATGTTCTTGGCGGCGAATTCAACGATCTGTCCGATACCGTCGTTGTTAATCGTGTTCACGATCGTCGTAACCAGCGTAACTTTGATACCCACACTGGCCAGGTTTTCAATGGCTCGTAGTTTTACGTCAAAGAGATTGCCCACCCCGCGATGTTTATTCTTCTCATCGCTGACACCATCAAACTGCAGATAAACGCCGTGCTGGCCGGCAGCTTTGGCAGCTTCGCAAAACTCGATGTCTTCGGCGAAACGGATACCGTTAGTCGCCGCAAGAATTCGATAGAAGCCAATCTTCTTCGCATAGGCGACTGCTTCGAGGTAGTAAGGTGAAAGTGTTGGTTCGCCGCCGGAGAACAGGATGATGACCTGGCGTTTTGGTTTGAATGAGACCGCGCGATCTAGAATCGCTTTCGTATCTTCAAATGTTGGCTCGTGCACATAACCAACCTGATTGGCATCCATGAAGCACGGATTGCACATCATGTTGCAGCGGTTGGTCAGGTCTACTGTCAAAACAGCGCCCCGCCCAAATTTTATATTCGAAGTCCCGTGACGATGAATAGCCGCATCCTCAGCAGCACGAAAGTCGCGTCCAAAGAACAAAGATTCAATTCGTTCAAGGAACGCCGGATCGGTAGCCATCACGTCGTCAAACTGCCCGTGTTTCGGACAAGTCTTACGCATGATGACGTTGCCATTCTCTTCCAGGATCTGCGCTTTGATTTCGCCTGGATGTTGATGCATCAAGGTATCGAGCGTGGTTTCCCCCGTGATGACGGCGTTGCGAACTTCCTTAACGCAGGTGGGGCAAAGGCTGTCCGTTTCGCGCGGGAAGCCGAGAGGTGGTGCAGTCCTTTCGTAGGACTTCAGAAGGGGAGCCGGCGCCCAGTTGGGACGGATGGCCTCGCCTTCTGGGAGTCGACGGTTGACTGACTGAAAGGCTTTCCACGCTACGTCCGAGAGATTTGAGAGCAGCTTGGAGCTCTTCACGCCTGACAGCTTGCCCTTCTCGGACTCTCCTCTGCGAAACTGATCACTAAACAACGATCGTTCTCCTCACGGGGCACTGGGCGACTTCGCTGTGCCTCAATATCGTTAAGATCAATTATTACTTCAAATAAAGGCGGCGGATTACACAATTAAGCTCACCTGTTTCGCAGCCGTGCCATCATAGTTGGTCTGCTTTGGCATGGCAAGGCTAAAGAGCCGAGTTTTACTTAGTTGGCCCAAATACCCAGTCGCCAATAATACTCACGAATTCCTTGCAGCGAAATTTCATTGTCATTGCCTCAAACGCGGCAAATCGGATAAGGTTCGACAAACGACAGGTTCTCATGGACGAAGCAGGAAGAGTGAAGACAGTTGGCGAGTTGGCCGCTCTAGTCGGCGGCCGCGTCTCAGGCGATGCGCACATTAGCATCGAATATGTCGCTAGTGTAGGGTCGGCAGGTGTTAGGGCCATAGCATTTGTTGAGAATCGTAAAGCCTTAGAGGACACCCAAGAGTGTTCCGCATCGGCCCTGATAGTGCCCGACGGCGCCGGCGAACGTGCTCGCGAGGTTGCTCAGAAGGTACCAGCCATAATTGAAGCGTCGAAGCCTAAACTTGCCTTTGCTCTAATCGGTAAAATCCTGCACCTTCAAAAACGGCGCGAGCCCCTGATTCACCCCACTGCGGTCATTGCCCCTAGTGCGAACATCGCGTTAACCGTTTACATTGGCCCACACGTCTCTATCGGCGAGAATTCAACTATTGGAACGGGGACCAGAATCGAAGCGAGCGTAGTAGTCGGTGACGACGTAACGATCGGACTCAACTGTGTATTGCAGCCCAGCGTCACGCTCTACGATGGAGTCACAATTGGCGATAACGTTGTCCTGCATGCCGGGGTCTGCGTTGGTGCGGACGGCTTCGGTTATGTACGCGACGATGTGGGTTACCACAAATTTCCCCAGATCGGCACGGCAGTTATCGAGGATGATGTCGAACTGGGCGCGTACACCTGTGTCGATCGGGCGGCGTTAGGACAAACCCGAATCGGACGTGGGACCAAGATTGATAATCTTGTCCATGTCGGTCATAACTGCGACATCGGTGAACGGGTCGTCATTGCCGCGCAAACCGGGATCAGCGGTAGCGTGATCATTGAAGATGACGCCGTAGTTGGCGGTCAGGTCGGCTTCGGCGACCACGTCCGGGTACAAAGTGGTGCTGTCATCGGCTCGAAGGCCGGAGTGTTGCCGGGCAAGATTGTGCGCCCCGGTGTCTGGTGGGGAATTCCAATACAACCGCTGGATGAATACAAGCGACTTAATGCACACATTGGCCGACTTCCGCAGATGAGAGCAGAGCTGAAAGAACTACGCGAGCGGATAAAGGAATTGGAGGAGAAGCTATCTTCCAGCTAGCTTAAGTCGGCCCGCAGTCTGGGCCCAAACGACCCTTTCCGCTTAGAGACTCTGAAAAAATGACAAATGAGACATGACAAATTATGACAAATCAGTCCCAACGTTATTCGATAGGATCAGTCGCATGGCCACCACATTCGTCCAGCTGAGTAGCCACTCAAGCCGCGATCTCACGAGGTCACTACCTCCACGCGGGTAGCGGGTGGTACGGACCTCATGAGCCGCGGTCGATGCCGGCCTTTGTAGCCAGGGAATGGGCTTGAGTGAGTCGCTACTCAGGACCCACTCGCTACCGCGTAGTTACGAAATCAAGTATGCGTTCAGCGACTCGCCGTGATGCGCCCCCCTCACCAAGTTGATGGGCCACCTCGTGCAATCGACGTCGGACGGTCTGATTTCGCCGATCATCCAGCAGCAGCATAAGCTCAGCAGCGAGGCGCTCGCCGTTCAATTTATTCTGCATTAGCTCAGTCACAATTCGTTCGCCGGCAATCAAGTTTACGAGTCCGTAGTGATCCGTGTTGATTAAGCGCCCCAGAAGGTGCCAGTTGATGGCTGACTCCTTGTAAACAATTACCATTGGCGTGCCCAGAAGAGCGGCTTCCAGGGTCACCGTCCCACTAGCTACTGCGGCGGCGTCAGAAGCAGCAAGCGCCTCGCGGGTCTCGTGATGTGCAATGCGCAGCACCTCAGGAAGAGTCACGGTAGCGCTTCTGGCAGCTATAATCTCTCGTGCTTCCCCGGGCGTTCGGCTGGGAGCTACTGCTACTACAAACTGGACGTCGGGCTGAGAAACAGAAATCAAGGCGGCTGCATTCAGCATTTCCGGGAGGATGCGATGCAGTTCCTTACGTCTGCTGCCGGGCAGCAGGGAGATGATCGGCCTTGAGGGATCGAGACTATGAAATCGGCAGAAGTCTTCTCGACCGTAGCGTGCTTCCACCTCACCGGCGAGTGGGTGACCCACAAACTCGACTTGCGTCACTCCCCGTTTGGCGTACCAATCAGGCTCAAACGGAAGAATCGTCAGCAGCAAATCGACGTCGCGCTTGATGGTCTTCGACCGATAAGAACGCCAGGCCCAAAGCTGGGGACTGATGTAATAGATAACTCTTAAGCCACGCCGGTGAAGCGAGCGCGCTAGCCGTAGATTGAAGTCGGGCCAGTCCACCAGAATCACAGCCTCCGGCTTTCCTTCAATTGCCGCTTGCTTCAACTTCGTGAAGGCTCGCCAGAATTTTGGCAACGCGCGTCCGATTTCAAGTAGTCCCAGAATCGCCAGATCATCAGACTGAATAACCGAATCGACGCCGGCAGCTCGCATCGACGGACCGGTGGCGCCAAAGACATCTATGCGACTTTCAGATGCTGCCTCGCGCAATGCGCACACGAGTGCTGCCGCATGAGCATCACCCGAAGGCTCGCCGGCAACGATCATTAGCTTGTGCCGCGTGGAAGGTATGGCTGTCATTCAGGATTTAATAATAGAAGGCTGATGGCATAAACAGAAGTTAGGGAGCAGAAGGCAGGCCATACTTCCCATATGTCATTTGACATTTCCAATTTTTGATTCCAAGAACTCACTAAGCAAGAACTCACAAAGTCGGCTGCACTCGACGCGCGACAACTGAGCGATTCACAAGATTACGGGGCCCAGAACTGAAGTCCGGCCCAATAAAAGATCCCTCGCCGCCGATTAGACGAGCTCTTAAGAATGGCCGATGAGAAATGTTAAGTGATATATGGAAAATGATTTCTGGCCACGGTTGACTGCTTCCCGCTTTTTCGTGCTAGCATCGCCTCGCTATTGATAACAAAGGCGCGTGCTCTCTCCCTAATTTGACGCAGTGCTCGCCCGCCAGACTACGGGAGGTCTCCACTCTCTTTTGCGCGTAGCGTTTTCCTCAAAGCCCATTTCCAAGTTCATTCTGTTTGCCCTCGCGAGCGCAATCATCAGCGTGGCCTCAGCTGTGCGCGCGCAACAAACCAATCCCGTCGATCGGAAAGTTACAAATCCGATGACCGACACGCCCAACGTTAACCCGCTCACTCAGGACCAGCCTGTCCGCCCACGGTCTCCAGCGAGGCCAGGCGAACCGGCTCCAGCTACCGATCAACTTAAGGTCGACGCGGGCACACAAACTGTTTCCGGTCCCGAGCAAGCTCGCGTTTTCGTTTACGAAGGCAACGTTGATGCGCGTATTGGTACATATCGGTTGCAAGCCGATAAGGTCACAGTTTTCGAAGCAACGAATAGGGTTGTCGCTGAGGGAAATGTCGTCTTTGATCAGGGCGACCAGCAGAGAATTACCGGCACTCGCGCGGAGTGGAACTACAGGACCAAGACGGGATTCTTTGTTGACTCTACGGGTTTCACTAACCAAACGCAGGACGGAACCAGAATCTATTTTACAGCTGACCGAGTAGAAAGGATCAGCCTCGACACCCTCGTGGCTACAAACGTTCAGGTTACTGCGTGCGACGAAGACGTCCCAAAGTGGAGCTTCTATGCGAAACGCGCGAAGATAAAAACCGGGGACCGGGTGCGTGTTTATTCGCCCCGGCTCAGAATCAAAGATGTGCCGATCTTTTATCTCCCGTATGCTTCAGTCTCAATCAAGCAGCGCGATCGCGCATCGGGTTTTTTGACGCCAACGTTCGGAGGCTCCGGAGAAAAAGGGTTTCGCGTATCGAATGCTTACTATCAAACGTTGGGGCGTTCGGCAGATGTTACGCTTCGCAATGATGTCTATACCAGCCGCGGAATCGGTATTGGGGCCGACTTGCGTACGCGGGCGAATTCCCGCTCATACCTTAATCTTGGATTTTATACGGTGTTCGATCGCAGAGTGGGACCAAAGGAAGACGCTACTCACCCGGATCAAGGTGGCTCAAGTTTTTATGCTGAAGGAGTTCATTATTTCCCAAACGGTTTCATTGCCGCAGCGGACGTCAACATAACTTCAAATCTAGCATTTCGTCAGGTGTTTTCTGACAACATTCAGCAGGCGATTTCTCCAGAAGAGCGATCCCAGGTCTTTGTCAACAAGAACCACAGCGACTATAGTTTCAATCTGCTGGCGCGAACCCAGGTTACTTCGCTCCCAACCTCGCGTATTCGCATTCGTGAACTACCTGGCGTCAGCATCGAAAAGCGACCGTCTCTTCTGAGTTTCCTCAAGAAACTACCGGTTTATTTTTCCTTTGAAGGAGCTGCCGAAGGCTTGAGCAGAAAAGAGAGCGTGGATGATCTGGTCGCCTTCCGAAACGAGGTAGGTGGCGATCCCCTCATCTCGCCGTCCCTCGTGCAGCGCCTCGACTTCCATCCGCGCGTGGCTTTGCCAATTAATTTTGCCGGATTTTCCATAACCGCCACTGCTGGGGCGCGGGCGACCTTTTATTCAGACTCCCTGAATCCCGCCAATAGAGCAGTGCTGGGCACGAACCTGACGCGAGGCTACGGTGAGTTTGAGTTGGATGTGCGGCCGCCTGCGCTGGCTAAAAACTTTCATCGCGGCAACGGTGTTTTCTTTTTCCGACATGTGATTGAGCCCTACGTCATTTACCGAAAAATTTCCGGCATAAACGAATTCGATCGGATTATCAGGTTCGATTACAACGACGCGATTGCCAACACCAACGAGATTGAGTTTGGTATTTCCAACCGCTTTTTCACTCGTCGCTCGACGGAGAACGTTAGCAGCGCTGCCGTGCGGGCAACCAGGACCGGTGAAAAAGCGCCTCTCACCAGCCAGCCTTACGAAGCCCTGACGGTTACAGTGCGCGGAAAATATTTCTTTGATCGGTTTTTTGGCGGCGCCTTGATACCCGGTAGACGAAATCAGTTTTATCCCATCAACACCCTTTCGGGCTTTAGTTATGGTGGTATCCCAAGACGCTTCTCGCCGTTAAATGTGGAAGCTCGCTATAGACCGCGCAACGACATTTTCGTTGACCTGCGCACAGACCTAGACACCCGGGATGGAGGGCTGCGGGCTATTTCGACGACGTTTGGTATCACTCGACCCCTGGTTCAGGCCTTCCAGAGTTTTTACTACACGCGCGCAGTTGAGCTGGTTCCCAGCCTGGCTCGATTCGCTGACCGGCGCGGCAACGAGCCGGGCACGCTGCGAGGCTCGCAGTGGAGTCCGTCTGTCTTTCTGGGCGATCGCGAGCGTGGTTTGTACGGAGGGACATCCCTCTTCTTCGACTTCCAGGAACGGCCGGGACAGGGAAATACGTCGCTAATCAGCTCTACCGTTACGGTGGGCTATGGTTGGGACTGCTGTGCCGTCACCGCTCAAAATTACACCTTCAACGTCGGGGTCAGACATGAAAACCGAATGGTCTTCAGTTTCCGCCTCAATGGCATCGGCACTTTTGGCACCGAGCAGATTGGGCAACGATCACGTTAAACTCTGCTTCTAACCTTCCCCCGACCCATCGCAATCTGATACATTCATCCTTGGCGCTCCCACTCCTGCCTTGGAGGACTTGCCCCGAGTAATAATCAACGCATTAATTTCTCAACCCTAACTAAATTCGGCACTGAGACCCTTGGTGCCCCTTTCACTACGAACCCTCGGAGAAAGCTGTGAAAAGAAATCTTAAGCTTCTGGCCTTGCTGGTAATGGCTGTGCTCTTCTGTTCCGGCGCATTGGCACTGACGCTGGCAGGCGAAGAACGATCCCAGTCCGCCGGCGTTCCACAGGCTGCTTTAGCCCCAGCGCCTGCCAGGAATCAGGGAGGCAAAACCTACAGCCAGGATGTAGCGAAGATTCTGAGGCGGCACCATTCGGTGGAGTTGGAGCCGCAAGGCGTCGCAGAGCAGGTGCGTCTGACGGGCAGGCTCTCTCTCCCTACCGCCCAAGGCACGTTTGATTTGACTCTCACCCCTCACGACATGCTGGCGCCCGATTACCGCTCGCAGGTCACTCTCGACGGCGGCGAGATGGGATCGATAGAGCGCGGACCCGTGCGCACGTACAAAGGGACCGTCGCCGGAATGAATGGCGCTCAGGCTCGTTTCACTATAGATGAGAACACTCTGGAGGGATTGATCATTACGGCCTCGCGTCTTTATTTTGTGGAACCCGCAAGACGGTATTCCGCTCTGGCCAGCTCCAAAGATTTCATCGTCTATAACGATTCAGACGTCATTGAGTCCTTCGGCGAGTGCGGCGTCACGCTCGCGGAGAAGGTAGGCAGCGAAGCCGCTCGCCTTAAGTCCCAGGTAACCACGGCGCAGGCTAACAGCATCGGCACTGAAGAACTTTTCTCACCTCCACGCGCAGTGGACCTTGCTACCGAGGCGGACTTTGAGTATTTCACATTCTTTGGTAGCAGCGCGGTGGCGGCGAATAACGAAATCATCAGCATTGTGAATCAGGTGGACGGGATCTATAACACCCAGTTCGGGGTGCGGTTTACTATCGTATTTCAAAACGTCTGGGCAACTCCCGATGATCCCTATACAACTACTGAAGCAAAGGCGGCTCTCGACCAGTTTAGAGATTATTGGAATTCGAATAATTCGCAAGTGTCGCGGGATTTGGCTCACATGTGGACGGGGAAGGACTTCGACGGTACCACCATTGGTATTGCCTTCAGACCAGGTATGGATTGTCCGCTCGGGCCACTCAGTTATGGAATGTCTCAGCGACTGGGGTCCACTCCCGCAAAATTTCTGCTTACCGCGCACGAGATTGGTCACAACTTCAATGCGAGTCATACAGATGACCCGGTTCAGCCAGGATGCGAAAACACGATCATGTCAAGCACACTGGGAGCAGGCAGCCTGCAACAATTCTGCCCATTTTCGGCGAACCAAATCGAAACTCATGCCAACAGCAAAGTCGCGTGTCTTTCACAGGCCGTTACCCCCGGTTGTACCTACTCACTTTTCCCAACCAGCCAGTCATTCGGAGTTGACGGTGGCCCAGGAAGTACTCAACTCACGACTGGGGGAGCTAGCTGTGTCTGGGGAGCGACGAGTTCAGTGGGCTGGATCATGATCAATTCCAGTACCAGCGGAACTAACAGTGCAACGATCAGCTTTACGGTGTCCCCCAATAATGCTGGTTTCGCCCGCTCAGGTATCATCAGGGTGGCCGATCAGAACTTTACAGTTAGCCAAGCGGGCGGGGCCGCCTGCGCTCCTACACCTATCAGTTATGGCCAGACAATTAACGCCTCGCTTAGCACCAGCGATTGTCGTTCATCACATCGGCGCACCTCCTATGCTGATCAGTATTCTTTCTCAGGTGCGGCGGGCGATCAAATAAGAATTGAGATGACCTCGACGGCCACCCCGGTGCTGGATACTTATCTCTACCTGATGGGGCCCAATGGTACAGTCTTGACAGAGAACGATGACATTGTGCTCGTCCAGAATACCAACTCACGTATACCTGTAAGCGGCTTCTTCACCCTACCGGCACCGGGCCTGTACGTCATCGAAGCCACTTCTTATGATATAGATGAAACGGGATCTTATAACCTCACCTTGACGTCTAGCACGTCGACACCGATGTCGACGGTGCAATTTTCCAGCGCCACAGCCACTGCCCCCGAGTCTGGTAATGCCTTCCTAACTGTGACCCGTACAGGCAACCAGAGCACTCTAGTTTCAGTCGGCTACTCTACGAGCGACGGAACCGCGATTTCCAATTCTGACTACTTACCCGCATCTGGTACTATCGACATTCCCCCGGGAGAGAACAGTCGGACTATCGTCGTGCACTTCATCAATGACTCTGTTGTCGAACCGAGCGAGTCATTCAATGTAACACTCAACAATCCCGGGACTGGTGTCACCATTGGCGCGCCCAGTTCGGTGGTGGTGACAATCACCGACGACGACGTTGCAATCCCCACCATTGACCTTCAAGGGCGCATCACAGAGGGCGGCAACGGCTTGGCTGGCGTGACGGTGTGGCTTCTGCATCAGGCAACCCAGCAAACACGTTCGACCGTAACTGGGTCAGACGGGAGGTATCAGTTCTCGGGTGCTCTGCTCAACAACGTATATGAAGTCATTCCGTTCAAAGATGGGTATTGGTTCAGTCCGCCAAGCCTTGTCGTCGTTGTGGGCCCATCAAACCTGGGCGACATTACGGCGACGCTGGGCAATCCGATTGACGGCTCAACGTTCTTCGTCACTAAACACTACGAAGACTTCTTCGGTCGCCAACCGGATGCTCCGGGACTTCAGTTTTGGGTCAACGGAATCAACAGCTGCGACGCCCTCGCGTTGTGCCGGGTAAAGCGCATCGACACCAGCGCTGCTTTCTTCCTGTCGATTGAGTTTCAGGAAACCGGATATCTGGTTTACCGATTGTATAAGGCTGCTTACGGCGACCTGGCCGGCGGCGTACCTTTCCCGGTGAGAAGAGCCGAGTTCATACCGGACACGCGAACGATAGGGAGCGGCGTTGTGGTTGGCCAAGCTGGATGGGAGCAGGTGTTAGAAAATAACAAGCAGAGCTTCGTGGGAAATTTTGTCAACCTGACGCGCTTTGCTAATGCGAATCCGACATCAACGACCCCGACCGAATTCGTTAACACGCTTTTCACCAGAGCGGGGGTCACGCCTTCGGCAGCGGATCGCGAAGCGGCAGTCGCCGAGTTTGGCAGTGCTCTTACCAGTGCCGACGCGGCAGCGCGGGCCCGGGCGTTACGGAAAGTGGCTGAGAACTCGCTGCTGAAAACACAGGAGTTCAACAAGGCCTTCGTCCTGATGCAGTACTTCGGCTACTTGCAGCGTAACCCGGACGATGCGCCGGACAATAACCTTGTCGGATACAACTTCTGGCTTACCAAACTCAATCAGTTCAACGGGGATTTCCGGCAGGCAGATATGGTGAAGGCGTTCATAACGTCGAGCGAATATCGGAGCCGCTTTGGACCTCCATGAGGATTTGTAGGGAAGAAGCGATCCACGAAACGACAGCTCAAGCCCGCTAACCTGCAGGTCAGATAAGGAAGGCGGATCCTCCCCGCTCACCTTGTAAGCCATCGTTATGAGCTAAAACCTCTCGACTTCAACAACCTCTCAGGTCGGGAAGGCGCACCCTGTCCCCGCCTCAAGCTTGAAAGCCCACTCAGCAGACGCCATATCCTGATCTCCTCTTTTCAAAACTGTACCAAGCCCATATGTTTCATCGCCTTCGACAGCTTCTCGGACTTCCGGCCACCACCAGTGACTAAGTTTGAGAGGTTGATTGCATTTGAGTGGTTTTCAAGATTGAGAGCGGGGACAGGGTCCGTCTTACCTACCTTTGAATTACCGTAAGGCCCTTCTTGGGTCTTCTACGCAGTCACCGCTCGCCGTTCTGCCCAGGGCCACGCAAAGAATGAGTGTCTGGATCCAAACTTTGAGTTTTTAATTCAGTGTGTCAGAACCGCGAGCGAGCGGGTTGTAACTGCCTCGCTGTTGAGACCGGGTCGCTACCGCTCGCCGTTCTGACCGCACGCAAAGAAAAAGGCTGGACTCTAACCTGAGTCCAGCCTTTGCCTAAAAGCCCTTTGAATCTCTAGAAACGACCGGAATACTCACTGGAGACGATGAACGCCTTGACCATTTCCGCCTGGACGAAGTTTCCGTTGAACTCGTTGAGTTTGCCCAGCCAAAAGTTATACCCTCCAAAGTCGGAGTCCGGCCCTTCATTAGGGTTGCGACGCAGGTAGCCGAAGTATTGCATCAGAACGAAGGCCTTGTTGAACTCTCTCTGATTCAGGTTTGAGTTCTCGGCGACCGCGCGCAACACAGCGGCGCGTGCTGCGGCACTCGTTGGGTTCGCACTAAGAGTCGCGACAAGAGTCGACCTTTCACTGGAGGACAGCACCGTTCCAGCGTTTGTGTCTAGTTGCATAACAAATGCGTCGGCAGTCATTCCGGCTGGGTAAGCCGTTTGGAACTCCGGGCGTTGCACGAAGGCGAGAAGAAAAGCTTGTTTGTTGTTCTCCAGCACTTGTTCCCAGCCCTGCACTCCCACTACCACTCCGTTTCCGATGGTGCGAGTCTCAGGCACAAGGCTTTCGCGTAGTACTGGGACAGGCTTTCCGGCAAGGTTACCAAAGGCTGACTTGTGAATCCGGTAGACCAGGTAGCCGGTCTCCTGAAACTCAATCGAGATAAAAAAGGCCGCAGAGGCATTGATACGCCGGATCTCGCGGCACGCTGGAGTCGTGCACTCGTCGATTTGATTCTTCCAGAAGTTAAAGCCGGCCGTGTCCGGCATACGGCTCAGGAAGTCAACATACTGCTGGTGAACGAAAAAATCGGCGTCATTGATGGTAATCGGTGTGTTGGTTCCCGGCCGCAGACGTAGAGGCTTTACTCTGATATCTCCGTAAAACAGCTCGGAGGGAAGGCTGGGAACCTCAGTCACTATCCTTAGCGTGGGAGGGCCCTGGGCCAATACACTTAAGCCACTAAGGCTGATAACTAAAACGGCGATGGCGAGTTTCATCTTATTGCTCCTGACAAGATTTAAGCTAAGGGAAAGGGACAAGAGGGTTCGTCTATCATGAGCGTTAGACGCGCCAACAAGGTTTAAAGTCTAACTCCTCGGACCATATAGGTCAATAGGGATCTCGCCCCCAAAATCCGCGATTGATTTCTTTAGACCACTCGTGAGGCTCCAAAGGCCATCACGAAAGTCAGGTGGGCGTTGGTTGCAACTC
>JACCSP010000024.1 GCA_013812905.1 Pyrinomonadaceae bacterium | reverse complement strand
TCGAGTTTGAGCTACTTCCACCGGTAGCTACAGCCGGGCTTTCATCTGACGAAGAGGTACAGGCTCTGGTTAAGCAGATCCATACAGCGATCGCTCGGAAGTTACGAGTGCCCAAATCAAAGTAAAGGAAGAAATTTGCACCTTTACGGCTTTGGCTTGGGAGGCGAGGGCTTCACTTCCTGATTCGGGAGCTCAGCACCATCAACTTCAATTACCTTCACATCCGCGCGTGCCGGCGCGAAGTCGGAGTAGCGCACCTTCATGCGAATATGTAGTGCTTCGCCATTGTCGAAGATCAGCTCTTCGTCTGCATACGTATAGGTCGGAAACCAGTAGCGACCACCAATTTGTTCACGATAAGTTTCGACTGTAGGGAACTTGTTAATCTTGGTCTCGGGGATTCCTTTGCCCTTTGTCTTAACAATCTGCAACTCCTGATCATCCACCCAGACGCGTCCCAGAAACAGGCGTTCTTTGACCTTCTTTGGATCGGGAACCACCTTAGGCGTTACTTCAAAAACATGCAGATTTAACTCGTCGATTTTTTCGTTCCCAACATACTTAAGGTTGTATTTGTCTATCTTTGAAGGCTCTAAGGCAAAAGGCTGAATCCCACCTAGGTCTTCCAAATCTTCCGGCGTTACTCCGCCGAAGGACGGCATTGGGAAGAAGCTAATCTTTTCATAACGGTTCCCCTGGTCGTCAAAAGTGAAGTTAGAAACGCGGTGATACTCACCTGTGACTTGCCCCCCCATACCTAAAGTCTGAATCATCGCATCACGTTTGAACGAGTAAAGGTTAAGCGCCTTTCTAAACTCAGTTTCTTTAGCGGTAAAGGCTTTGATGATCCGATCGATCTCGGGCTGACTCAGGGAGGCTGAGCTGGCGGCCGCATTTTGAGCGAATACCCTTGAACCTGCGATCAGACAGATTACGAGAACCAGAACAATCATCGGGATGGGGAGTCTATTTTTTGCCATACTATATTGTCCATGTAGGAAAAACAGTTACGATCAACGCTGCCGCTGCAAGCGAACACCCCTCAGATGCTTACCCAGAAGTTCCTGTTGCCAAGGGACCCCCCCGCCTCCCCTGGCTGCCCTGGAATCCAGGGTCGGACTTTATTATTGCAAAGTCCCATGCAGGTAGTGTAAAGTGCACACGATTGAATATGTTACGCTTTGGTTTCGCCCGCATAACATAGCTGACGCCTACTACTCCTGGTCAGCCTTTGAGCTCAGATCGACGGGCGGAAGAGAACAAAAGCTAAGTTTCTACGGGTCCTCACGTCGGTAATGAGCAGCGTCTGGGATTCCCGTGAACCTACAAGCGCTCACGCGCGAGAGCAACGCCGAGCGGCCGGGTTGCTACATGGGAAACGGCGCTATATCAAGCTTTGGGAGGAGCTTGATAGAAGCTATTAGCCGATGATGTGCGCGGTGACATTGCCACCCCTTCTGGGCGGGGTGGCATCCTAATCACCGCGCACACCCCAGTATTTCTAGACGAGCAATCCCCGCCGCACACCACTTTCGCGCACCACTTTTCTCAAACACCATACAAGTTCCGAATTTAAGACTGACAACAACACCCTCAGTCTGTGAACTCAACCGCAACATTTTTAGGAATAATCCCCCGCTCAAAGCCCTCCGAGAGCAGGCGCGCAACGGCTTCGCGGCCGCGTTCCGTATAGTCGAGCGTTAGATCGTTAACCCACATCGCCACAAAGCGATCCGCGAGCTCCGTATCCATATCTCTGGCAAACTGCATGGCGTACTGCAAAGCATCTTCACGATTGTCCAGGGCGTAGCGAATGCTTTCGCGGAGTGTCTTGGATATTTCTCGCATCAGATCCGGTCCCAGGTCGCGCCGGATTGCATTTCCACCCATGGGCAAAGGTAAACCCGTTCTTTTATGCCACCACTCACCCAGATCCAGAACTTTGTGAAGTCCGATCGACTCGTAGAAAAGCTGTCCCTCATGAATCAATACACCCGCGTCGCAACGACCGGCCAGCACGGCGCCAATAATTTCATCAAAAGGAATGACCTCATATTCAAAGTCCGGGTTGAAGATTCGCAGGGCTAAGAAGGCACTGGTCAACGTGCCCGGTACACCAATTTTGAGAGTGGATAGATGTTCGGCTTGGGCTGGTTCGCGGGACACCACCACTGGCCCGTAGTTTTCTCCAATTGAAGCACCGTGAGGCAGGAGGACATACTTGTCGGCAATGTACGCGTAGGCATGGAAGCTAATCGCAGTCACGTCATATGTTCCACGCATTGCTTCTTCATTCAATGTTTGGATGTCCTTGAGCACGTGGGTGAAAGTCAATGCCCCGGTATCGAGTTTGTTCGTGGCAAGCCCGTAGAACATGAATGCGTCATCGGAGTCGGGCGAATGCGCCACACTGATTTTCTGAGCTGCAGGTTTGATTTGCATAAAACTTGGTAGTAATGTCGTGTCTGATTTATGGGAACGAAGGTCAAATGCAGGCGACTATTAAGCGGTCAGATGAAACTAACACTAGTGCGCTCGAGGCGATTGTAGACCGTGTCGCGTTCGACGGCTTGGAATCCGGCGTCTTCGATCAAAGCGATAAGTTCCGTTTTTGACATCTGAACTTCATTGTTCGATTCCACAGAGTAACTCTCCGAAAGCTCTCCGCCCTTAGTGATTGTTCCGTCAATATCGTTGGCGCCGTAGTGGAGTGCTACTTGGGCAAGTCGCTTGCCGAGCATAACCCAGTAAGCTTTGATGTGGTCAAAGTTATCAAGCATCAGACGCGAGACGGCCATTGTCTTGAGTGAATCAACTCCCGAGGGCCCTGAGAGATGTGCCAGTTGTGTCCCGGGTGGGTAAAAAGCCAGCGGAATGAAGCACTGAAATCCGCCCGACTGATCCTGCTGCTCGCGCAGGCGAATCAGGTGATCAACTCGATCTTCCATTGATTCAATATGCCCATAGAGCATTGTGGCGTTCGTTTTCAACCCGACCGCGTGTACCTTGGCCGAAAGTTCGAGCCAACGGTTTGCATCGCATTTGTGCGCACAAATCATCGATCGAGTCGGCTCGCGAAAGATCTCTGCGCCACCGCCGGGACAAGAGTCCATGCCGGCCTCAATCAAGTGCTGGATGACCGCTTCGTCTGACATTTTGTAGAAACGAACAAAGTGATCGATCTCCACCATCGTGAAAGCTTTCAAGTGCAGCTGTGGATATTGTTGCTTGAGGCTGGAAAGCAAATCCGTAAAGTAGCTGAAGGGCAGTTTGGTGTTCAACCCGCCCACAATGTGCAATTCCGTAGCGCCCTCGCTCACAGCTTCACCGGCGATCCTGAGTG
>JACCSP010000309.1 GCA_013812905.1 Pyrinomonadaceae bacterium | reverse complement strand
GTTACGGTAACTCCTGACCCGGCATCCGTCTTTACCATAATTTTGTTTGAGGCCGGATCAATCGCCTTCACTTCACCGATAGCGGAATTCGGAGTTATTCCCTTGTCGGCCTGTTGGGATGCAGGGGTGGCTTGAGGTGTTTGCGCATATGCGCAGGCAGTTCCGGGAAGCAAAGCCAGGGCGATCGCAAGAAAATGCTCTCTCATTATTTCCCCCTCTTCTTTAGCAGAACCGAGCGTCTTTCCAACTTGATTTCACTTCTCCCAATCCGGAAAGTTGCGCAAAATATCCCTTCTGGCACACACCAGTGAAGCTTTGGATGCAGGAGAAGAAAGATTTGTCTCAGTTTTTATAAGTTTTATGGGCGGAAACTGATCAAACTCGGCTGGGATCGCCCCCAGCCAACACGATATCGGGCGGTGAGGGCCAGACCGAGGCTGGTGACGATCATGACCGCAACGACGAGGGGCCAAATATAAGGCAGTGACGAAAGAATTATCCAAAATGAGGTCCCCATCAGAAGGGCCACGGATTCGGAACTCCTGCCAATAGGGAGAAACTTGCGCTGCAACCAGCGCCCGGTAGCAGCAAAAACTACAACTCGCCCAAAAAGTCCGGCAACCACGATCAGTAAAAGGGCCAGCACCCCAATAAGCGCGCTAAGGGGTGTGGGAAAATAGTGAAGACTGAATGGTACCCCAGCACCGATTATAGCGGCAGCTACAAATCCAATTATTGCCACGCGGACCGTAGTTAGTTGGAGTCGTGCTATTCCCAAGCTTATCGTTCCGGGCATTGCCGCCGTTAAAGCGATCGACACAACAAACCAAAATAGGACGGCCAGCATGCGCAAACCTACATAGCGTGCAGACCAGTGCGGCGTAACCATTTCTGTTGGATTCCGCATCATGTTGCGCAATTCCTGTTCATACCCCGCATACATTATCGTAGTACTGGACGCGCTACGATTGGGGGCTTCATTACCATGCAGGTAGGCACCACCAATAACAATTACATCCCCGCCAATTCGTGATCCTTCAAGCTGGATGACCGAGCCACCAATGGCGGCCACATCGCCCTCTACTGTGCCCTGAACGACGACGTCACCTCCCAATGCAATCGCGCCGTTCTTCACTGTTCCAACAATCTTTATTGATCGGCCCAAGCCATACGCCATGGTGTCGCTCACACCTTGGACCAGAAAAGGATCATCATCAGCCGACGAACTAGTGGGTACCTGAGCATGAATTGCGATGAACACGCTCAAGACCAAAAGCAGCAAGCCGCTGGCCCGATAGATTAGCCGGATCAGGACCGGGGTCTCCAATCGGGCATCCCACGTGGGGTAGTGGTACTGGCGGTTATGTAGCACCAGGTCGTCCATATTTAATGATAAGGTTATGCCATACAATACGACTCATTACTCGGAAAGAAGCATCTCGTGACGTTTGTGATAGCTGGAGATCAGGATTGAGAGCAACACGACGCCAAGAGCTAGCAAAAGCGCGGCTAAACCAGCGAACGGCGACTCTGCAATAAGCCCTCCGCTGATTACTCGCGAAATTACCGTCAGGCCCATTACGGCATCGGCCAGCGTCGTCCAAAGCAACCCAAAGAGTCCGAAAATCTGATTGGCTACTGTCCGCCCACTGAAAACCACTGCTTTGCTCGCAGCCGCACCAAGCAGAGCAAATGATGCAAGCGCGAGAATCACACAGAACCGAAGAGCCCGTTTATGTTCGCCGCCATCACGCACGCCGCTCATATCGCTTTCGGCGCGGGCCGCAACAATCTGGGCGAAGTTGCTGGGCACAGGCAGATCAGGAGCCAAGGTGAGGGCGGCATCGAGTTCCCGCAGGAATAGGCGTTGGGCGTTCAGCTCGGCGTTGCACAGTCGACATTCTAAAAAGTGCTGTTCAAAGAGCGCGCCTGCAAACGCATCGAGTTCACCGTCCAGGTACGCGGCGATCTGTTCTTCCTGACACAGTTGATTGCCATTATTCATCTATGTAATCCACTTACACGCTCGTAATGCCACGGCCGAGAAACTGCTGCCTCATCATTTCGCGCGCTCGGAACAACCGGTTCTTAACAGTCCCTAGGGGCAACCCCGTGACTTCGACAATTTCCTCATACGTAAGATCTCGGGAATGACGCAACACAATCAATTCCCGGTAAGCGTTAGGAAGCGATCGGACCACGGCTTCGATCTCCAGCCTCCGCTCTTTTCGCTCACTCTCCTGCTCCGGGCTCAAGCTGCCACTCTCGATCGGCAGGTCGTATTGATCGCCATCCAATTCGCGGCTCAGAGATCGGGCACGTCCACCGTTGCGCCGCAGGTGATCGACTGCCGAATTGTGCGCGATCTTGTAAATCCAGGTCGAAAACTTAAATTCTGAACGGTAACGAGAGAGAGAACCGTAGACCTTGATGAAAATCTCCTGAGTTAAGTCGAGCGCCACTTCATAGTCACCAACCATCCGGTAGACATAGGCTGAAATCGGGCGCTGGTATCTTTTAACAAGCTCCTCGAAACTGCCTTCAACACCGGTGGCGGCGCGGGCCACTAAATCACGGTCGGTAGCATCTCTCCAATCTGTGCGGGATACAATCATACTCATGATGCTCGGGTGTTTACGTTTGGAAAACCAGGAAGGTTTCAGGCCTGACAGTCTGGAGTCTAAAGTCCAGAGTCTCAAGTCCCATGGAGTCTCAGGTCGGTTTGACTTCCGACTCCCGACTCTTGACTCTTGCTCTACCGCGATAGCGCGGCCAGTCCTGCGGGCGCAGCAATGGCGTCAAAGCTTAGGTCTTTAGTAGGAAGATGCAGGCCGAGGTCTTCCGCTTCAAGTGCCCGAAGGTTCCCTCCCAGCGTTTCGTTAACGATTTCGCTTGCCCTTGCTTTGCTGAAGCCATTGCCGGTGACTAGCAGCCCAGACAACATTGGGCTGGCCTCGGTGGTGTCCGCGGCACGACGATCGCGGTAGAAAAGCAAGAGCCGGTAGAACTCGTCTTCCCTTTCTTCTTCCTCACACAGGATACTGCGCAAGATCATTGGCTGCTTGTCCCGAAAGACCATGGCAGTGAATCCTACTTCCGAAGAGCTGACCAATAGCGTATCGCCTCTAAACCCGTTGCCCTTCAACCACTGAGCTTCACCCAGATGGCGTGGAAGAATCAGCCCGGCGCGCCAGCCAAGGGTGCTGAAGACGTTTTCATACTCTTCAAGCACTGCTATTCTTGTGGCGACAACCAGGAAGCGATCTCTTCCCTGCGGATCTTTCTGAAGCGCTTCCCGCGAGACGGAAAGCTCATCCAGAGGGACACCAAAGCCACGATCCATCTTCCAGGCGAGGACTTCTTCCAACTCGCGTTGAGAGCCCGGCCGAGTCTCAAGCGTCAGGATCAGGGTGCGGATAGTCGCAGCCGGCAACGTGACTGACCATCTCTTGTGCCGGATCAGACCGGCACTCGTGGCCAACTCATAGACCGCTGCCGCTAGTTCCGACCTATCGGGAACGTTGGGTTGATCGAAGCCTGGCTGTATCAGCGACTCTCCCAAACTTATGGTGGCAGCCCGACGCAATCTACATCCCTTGCCACGACCGCGATCGACTTCAACAATGGACGCTATGCCTTTTTCGAGACCCAGCGCAGTCGATGGGTACCAGGGCTTAATTAGTTTTGATAGAGGATTGGGCACGATATTTTTTTGATTTCTGATTTATGATTCGATTTCTGATTTTTGATTGACTATCTGAAAGTTCCGCCGGACGGCTCTGACTTAAAAGCGCGACGGAAACCCTGGCTTCTCGTGCGGCTAGTGGTAGCTCTAACTAAAACAAAAGCACAATCAAAATTCGCAAATCAAAAATCCAAAATACTTTCTTACCATTCGGAATAGGGCGTACCTTCTGAGGACACATCGGACGAGGCGCTGTGCACGTTAATGACACCCTGCTCGCCGGAGGTAGAATTTGGATCTTCGCCCGACTCGACCGTCCAGTCTTTCTGGCCAGTGAAGGGGTCAACCGGCAGCTCGCGCATGTAATTTTCGGTAACTAGATCTTCCAATGATTGAGGTAACTTACCCTTATCTGCCGCGTACTGATCAAGCAAAGAGCGCAGCTTGTAAAGATCATCGCGCAACACTGCCTCACGCGCATGCATAATCGTCCTGCGATACTGTGGCAGCGCGATTGCCGCGAGGATGATGATGATCGAAATTACGATCATCAACTCCAGCAGAGTAAAACCCCGGAAAGCAGCAGGCAGCAATTTAGAACTACGTCTTTCCACGCTCTGCGTTTTGTTTGCTGCCTCCTGCCTTCTGCGTCCTGACTCCTGCATTTCACCAGTCACTGTACTTCTCTCCATTGAGCGCTGTTTCTTTCGATTTTGAGCGTATGTCGAAGACGTTCTCACCGCCCCATGAGCCCGCGTCAGAGGCGTCATAGCAGGAGCGCAGGTCCCACTCCGCTTTGCCCGTCATCGGATCAACCGGGATGGCCCGCAAGTAGACCTTTTTTTTGGTTGAAAGCTGGCTACCCAGGACGCTACTCGAGTCACCAGTTCGGGTTCCCGTACTTTGCAGTCCTTGACCACCCGTTCCTGCACCTCCACGCGGAGTCACATTCACTCCGCTAACCAGAGTATCAAGATCCGGCGGATAACGATCCGGATTATCTACTCCGAAAATGGTGCAGTCGGAGATCGCTACCTTGCTGCGTGGGTCGATAGGAATGGGTTGCGCCTGCCCTTGAAGAGGCGGTGCCACACCTCCAGTGCAAACCATCCCTACGGTATCGCGGTGAAACTCATCGACAGCGATGCGCATTTGGCGAAGAGCATCGCGCAGCTGCTGCTCCCTCTGACGTTTGACGGAAACCTTAACCAGGGGCATCACGCCGAGCGTGAGTATGGTCATGATGGTGATCGTCATGACCAGCTCTATCAGCGTAAAGCCGGATTGTTTAGGCGTCGCCCTCAACCCAAAAGAGCGTACTGGTGAAAGAGTGACGCGGCGACCAGTAAACCCAACTGCCTTCACCGGGTCGCCGCGTCTCGTGTCCGCGTCTCGTTGTTTTCTGTAACGCTCCATCTACTGCTTTACTATTGTGGGTCCTTGTACCAGCTCGAGCACGACATCGCGTGTATCCGCGGCCACAAGATGCATGTTTCCCTTATCGAAGGTTATTGCTGGATCTCCTGGGCCAATCGCTTCCACTTGCAGGAAGAGCAAGGACCCTGAACCCTGCATCAAAGCCGCACTGTTCGCGGAAATGGAGATCAGGCACATCCCAGTGGGCTCTACGGACTGTGTCAAAATCGGCGCTTTCCCATCCGGGAAAAGAGTGCCGGAAGAAATCGTAGTCACCTTTACTACCTTAGGATCAAATCTCAGCGCTAACACCGCGAGACTTAGCGCGACATCCGATTTGAGCTCAACTGCGAAGCGCCTCTTATCACCGACCTTCAGCACTTCGTTGCCCGGGATCACGCTCAGTCGGGCTATCCGGGAGCCGTTTCGAGTCGTACTGACGGTGGCATCAATCGGCGTCGACAAGCTGGTGAGAGCCGCGTTATGGGTTCCCGCGACTCCTGAATTTACCACTGCAAGTTGCCCGGCCGACTGGTTGCTTACCATCGACTTTGGTGCGGGCACAAATGCGGGCAACTCTTCAGCAGCCGGTGTCGTTGCGCTCGCTGATTGCGCCACAGTTGTTGGGGCAGCACCAGTGTTTTGAGTCTTCGTATCCGAAGAAGCCGTCTGCGCACTCTGGGGCACTACGCCTGCGAGCGCCGGCTGGGAATTCCGCGCGAGCTCGGTCGAGGTTGCCGCTCGGCCAAAGGGCACAGGTTCGACATCACGGAGCTGGACCACCGAGTTTCTTGGCAGCCGGCGGGCAGCGGCAATCTGGTCCTCGCGGTCTGACTCGATAATCATTGCTTCAAGAGACCCGGTCGTAGGCGACTGCAAAGTTCCACTCGGCCGCATCTCTTCGTCACGCGGTGTAACATTCGGGGCGCGAAGCACGCGTGGCGTAACCGCGATCACTATATCCACTCGACGGTTATTACGGGTCGGCGAGGTAAACAAACGTCCTAACACTGGAATCAAACCCAGCACAGGGAGGCCGCGGCGGCCGTTCGACTGCACGTCGGTCGCAACACTCGCCAGCATCATTGTGCGGTTGTTTTGAACGCGAGCGGTGCCGGTGATAGTGCGTTCGGTAAACGTTGGCGTTAATGGGTCGTTGGCGGTCAACACATCTTTCGATTCGATGGACATCTTCACTTGCACATCAAGGTTCGTAAAGACCTGAGGCGTAAACTTCAAAGTTAGTCCGGTCGGCTCATAGTTAATGACCGGGAACCCGCCACTGGGAAAATTGGTTCCTGTGGCCGGCTGACCGGTTTGGACTCCGAACGGATAAGCCTGTGCGGTCTGCACGGGTACGCGCTGGCCGATGCGCGCGGTTGATTCCTCGCCATTGAAGGCGTGCACCTGGGTAGAGGCAATCAATCTGGTATTGTCTTTGCTCTGAAAGGCCGTAAATACCGACGGTGGAATAATCAGGGCTGCAGCGAGGGCCGTTGGCGCGCCCCCGATAATGCTCGCTATGTTTACGCCTGTCTGCGACCCATTGAGGGCTGCGGGGCCGACCGGAACAGCCAAACCCGGCGAGCCACCCAGATTGAAAATTCCCGTTCCCGTTCCAATTTGATTGCCAAACTGCAGCAGGTCGCTTTTCGATACCTCGTAGATATTCACATCCATGACCACTTCAGCACGATCCTTGTCAATGCTCTGAAGCAGATCGCCGATCAACCTGACGTTCTCCGCTGTGTCACGAACCGTTAGACTGTTGGTAGCGTCATCAGGGACCACGATGGTCTGCGGACGTCCTACTGAGGGTGGGATTGCCTGTTGGATGAGCGTGCGCGCGTCGCTCGGTTTCATGTTTGAGAGGAAGAAAGTGCGGAGAACCAGCTGCTGGTACTGAGGCCGCCGAGTTTGATCGGCGACCAGAATCGTGCGCCGGCTAAGCTTCTGAAAAAATAAACCTTCCTGCAAAAAGATATAATCCAGAGCTTGGGCAGTGGTGACATCACGCAGATTGATGTCGATGGTCCGGGGTTGCGCAAAGGACTGCCGGTCAAAGACGACATTAAGTTGAAGTTGTTCAGCAAGACTGCGAACAAAGGCCTTAAGATCACCGCTGTAGCTAATGACACGAAGTTGTTCTACGCGCGACGAGGGCACCACCGGCTCCTCTGCCTGGGCGCCGCTGGTAGTGAGTGTGCCACTGTCAGGCAATTCACCATTTTTAGATCCGTTACCGTTACCAGAACCGTTAGTTCCATCCTTCACGCTCTGAAGTCGAAGCATTCGTGCCATTTCAGAAACGGCGAGCTCGTTCACAGCATCGTAGCCATATGCCTGCCGAAAGGCATTGTAGGCTCCGACATAGTCGCGCTGCTCTGCCAATGCTCGTCCCTGTTGCATGAACGACTGGGAAGCGTTAAAGCTCGCGCGTCGGAAATGAAGCTGATACTCCGCATCCGAAGGGTTAGCAGCGACTGCCAGGATGAACTCCTGGGCTGCCTTCTCCCACTGCTGAGCGGCCTCGTGCTGCATTCCGCGTTTGAAGTTCTTTTCACCCTTCTTCGCCAGGGCCGTAACCGGCAATAGCAGTAAACAGAGGGTGAGCAGGAACGAAACTAATATTTGGGGCTGGGGTTTGAGTCTCATGGCAGTCTCTTTCTTACTTATTTGGGAAGGTGGAACTCCTGGAGCGCCCTAATAATGCCGCTCCAGCGGTCAAGATGCAACAGTTCCTGAACCGTTTCAGTTAAACGCATGCCGGAAAATTCAGTTCCTAAAACCCGGGTAGTCTTAAGCTTCCTACTTTGTCAGCCCGACGGCGGCACAAAACCGGCTATTTGGCCGCGCCGACTTCTTCTACAAAGGTCACACGATTGATTTCGTGGAGCGTCGAAACGCCTGCTAAAACTTTCTTTAAGGCCGATTCCCGCAGGCTGGTGAGCCCCTCGGCCACCGCCGCCCGACGGACTTCCGAGCCCGGTCTCCGCTCTACGATCATTTCCCGGATGTTGTCGGAGAGGTCGAGCAACTCATGTATTGCCGTTCGCCCGCGGTAGCCAGTGTGGTTGCAAGCATCGCAGCCCACGTTCACATAAAAAATGGTTTCACGATGGTCCTCAGGCCGCAGGCCAGACTCTTCCAGTTCCACATCAGTAGCATGCTGACCACGCTTACAATAAGGACACAGCATCCGAATCAGCCTCTGAGCCAACACGCAGTTGAGCGAGGATACGAAGTTGTAAGGTTCAACTCCCATGTTGAGAAAGCGACCAATCACATCGATGACGTTGTTCGCGTGCACGGTAGTAAACACAAGGTGACCGGTCAGCGCTGATTGAATAGCGATCTGCGCAGTCTCAGTGTCACGTATCTCGCCGACCATGATCTTGTCGGGGTCGTGCCGCAAAATTGAACGCAATCCCCGATCGAAGGTCAGACCCTTCTTTTCATTGACCGGAATCTGAGTGATACCATGCAGCTGATACTCAACGGGGTCCTCAATCGTAACAATCTTGTCTTCTTCGTTTCGGATCTCATTCAGCGCGGCATAGAGTGTCGTGGTTTTTCCCGAACCGGTAGGACCCGTAACCAGCACCATGCCGTAAGGCTCGGCTATGTAGTGGCGAAACTTTCTCAGGTCCTCTTCGGCAAAACCGACCACATCCAAATTGAGATTCTTAAAGGCCTCGTTGATCTGTTCCTTGTCGAGAATACGAATGACGGCATCTTCACCGTGGATGGTGGGCATAATGGAAACACGAAAGT
>JACCSP010000306.1 GCA_013812905.1 Pyrinomonadaceae bacterium | reverse complement strand
TCATTTCAGGCGTTTGGCGGAGGCCAGTGTAGATGACCTCCATCCCGGCGTCGCGCAGCGCGCGGGCGATTACCTTTGCCCCTCGATCATGACCATCGAGTCCGGGCTTAGCTACCAGTACACGTATTTTGCGTTCGGGCATAAGGGTGATAGCTGTTAGTCGTTATCCCAACGTCGAGTCAAAGCCAATTTCCAATTCTCATTTGGCATTTCTCGGAGTGAACTAGCTAGTTGTAGGGCCTCAATTGACTACAGTCTTTTTTCGCGCGGGTTAGTGTGATTTCGTGAATCGAGTCTTTGCCCACGGAAGACGATCCACAAAATCACACTAAAATCACGAAACTCAGAGCGCTTTTCTCTCATTCACAAAACGAGCGAACATGCTTAACTGTTGAACAGGTATTTGGGAGACACTAGTAACTTCCGCACGACTCCAATGTTCTCGCCGAACACGTCCGGTTCCTTTCGATCCCGGCTGAACCCAATAACTGAGGACATGCAAAGCACAACCGACACGAGATACCTACGGAAAGTCTGGAATATCATGCTACGCAAACCGACCAGTAATCCCACAATGACAAATTGAAAAATGAAAATGATAAATTGAAAATGTTACGTCCGAAACTGCTGCCGATTGCGACGAACTGGCGACTAGAAGGCCGGCTCTTCATAAACGCCGTAAACATCGCGGAGCGCGGAACAGATTTCGCCCAGGGTGGCGTAAGCGCGTACAGCTTCAATCGTGGCCGGCATTGTGTTCTCGTCGTTCTCGGCCGCCTGCTGGAGTTTCTCGAGCGCGTTATTGACTGATCCGGCATCTCTTCGGGCCCGCGTTTGCTCGAGGCGTTCGACCTGGTGGTCGCGAACAGATTCGTCAATCACGAGCGTGGGAATGCGGGGTTCCCCCTCCATTTGGTACTTATTTACGCCCACGATTACTTGCTCGCCCCGTTCGACGGCCTTCTGATATTGGTAAGCCGAGTCTTGAATCTCTCGTTGCGGGAAGCCTTTCTCGATCGCTGCGACCATCCCACCCATCGAGTCAATCTTCCTGAAGTAATCGCGAGCACCATCTTCCATTTTTTTCGTCAGCGCCTCCAGGAAATATGAGCCGCCCAGGGGATCAACCGTGTTCGCTACACCCGTCTCTTCAGCAATTATCTGTTGCGTTCGAAGCGCGATGAGTGCGGCGCGATCGGTCGGCAGCGCTAGAGCTTCGTCGTATGCGTCGGTGTGCAAGCTCTGGGTGCCACCGAGTACCCCCGCGAGGGCTTGAATTGCCACCCGCACGATATTGTTAAGTGGTTGCTGGACGGTGAGCGAAACTCCCGCAGTCTGAGTATGAAAGCGTAACTTGAGGGTGCGCTCGTTTGTTGAACCAAAACGATCGCGCATCTCCCGGGCCCAGATACGGCGGGCCGCGCGATACTTTGCGACCTCTTCAAAAAAGTCGTTATGCGCGTTAAAGAAAAAGGAAATGCGCGGAACAAATCCATCAGGATCGAGACCGGCGCGCACACCCCACTCAACGTACTCAAGTCCGTCGCGTAAGGTGAAGGCTAGTTCCTGAATGGCGGTGGCGCCGGCCTCTCGTATGTGATAGCCACTAACGGATACCGGATTGTAGCGAGGCACGTGCTCATTGCAGAACTCAAAAGTGTCAATCACCAATTTCATGGCCGGACGGATGGGATAGATCCATTCCTTCTGCGCAATATATTCCTTGAGAATATCATTTTGTAGAGTACCGGAAATTTTCTTCCAGTCCGCTCCCTGTTTTTCGGCCACCACCAGGTACATGGCCAGCAGGACTGAGGCCGGCGCATTAATCGTTTGTGAGACGGTTACCTGGTCCAGAGGTATGCCATTAAAGAGCACCTCCATATCAGCGAGGGAAGAAACTGCCACGCCACACTTACCGACCTCGCCCTCAGAAAGAAGAGAGTCGGCATCGTAGCCCATCAGAGTGGGCAGGTCATAAGCTACTGACAGACCGTTCTGGCCATGTTCCAGCAGGTACTTGAACCGCGCGTTGGTTTCTTCCGGAGTGCTAAATCCGGCAAACTGGCGCATCGTCCAGAGTTTGCCGCGATAGCCGGTGGGATGTATGCCGCGTGTGTAGGGAAATTCGCCCGGAAAGGATATGTCTTTACCGAAGTCTTGATCGGAGACATCTGCGGGCGTGTAGAGCCGGTTAACTTCCTCGAGGGACACACTCTCAAAGCGCTTCTTTGTTTCTGGATTCTTCGTTACGCTGGGCTCGAGGGTTTCACGTTCCCATTTTTCGACTGCGGCGTCCGCAGGAAGAATAGTTTCCTTTGTTTCAGGCATAAGCCTCTCGACTGCTAAGCGTTCGCTCCCAGTTGAGACCGGGTCGCTACCGCTCGCCGTTCTGACAGGAAGAAATCGATATTAGTAGAGGGGTATAGGAGTGTCAACCGCGCTTTGATGGCGTTTTCACTCTACTTCGAAGAGAGGAGCGCGGCTGCGATGGCAGTCACAGCCGCGCTAGCAGGGCAGGTCTCGGAGACGCGTGGTTTCAAGCAGGAGACCGGGCAGTGTCAATTGGCAGGTGAAAAATGAACCAGCACCCCTCCGATGCGAACGAACTTCTCCTTTGCTCATTCGACGGGTACTACAATCTCATTAGCCCGAACCATGTTGAGCCGGCTTCGGGCTGCTGACTCAATAGTGCGGGGGTCATTGCGTAACTTCTCAACCTCCAGTCGCAGCGACTGATTACTGCTGCGCAAATCCCGAACATCCGTCTGCATTCTGACGAACTGCTGCGAAGCCAGGTTCATCCGGGCTCGCGTGCGCCTCGTAACCGCGACGCAGACAGCAAATGCTGCCAGAATGATCATTCCAAAAATCACCCAGGACGGTATAATCCCCCCACGCTGACGAACCTCAGCGCGAGTTCCGATAATGTCTAACGATAGCTCACGCACTGGGGCGAAAGGAGAGGCAACCCTTGGTGCTACTCGCTGCGAGCGAATTCGTTCATCAACCCAATAAGTATTTGCGACCCTGCTCAAGAAGCACCTCCAAGTCCTTTGCTGATTCTGACTCCGCGTAAATACGGACGAGTGGTTCTGTGCCCGACGGGCGCATCAGTAACCATGAACCGTCCGCGAAAATAAACTTCACTCCGTCGATGCGATTTGTCTTCTCAACCTGACGGCCGCCAATATCGCCCACGTCCCGTCGTAGTTTCTCGCTTACAGAGAGCATCAGTTCCGGTGTCGAACGCACACCGATTCTTCCCGACTCGAGTCTGCCCACCTGAGCATAGAGGGCATTCAACTGTTCCGTCAGACTCGCGCCGCGCGCCGCGACTGCCTCCGCAGCAAGCAAACACGCAAGGATGCCATCTTTCTCCGGATAGTGACCTTTGATTGACAATCCCGCCGACTCTTCGCCGCCAAGAATAATCTTGTCTTCATTAATTAATTCTCCGATGTATTTGAACCCAACGGGCGTCTCAAATACGGGCAGGCCGCGTTTTACGGCTACGCGATCCACCAGGTGAGACGTGGCCACCGAACGAGCCACGCCGCCACTCCAATTTCTGGACTCTGCCAGGTAATCAAACAAAACGGCGATCAGTTGATTCGGCTTGATGAAAGCGCCATTTGAGTCAATTACTCCAAAGCGATCTCCATCTCCGTCAGTCGCCAGACCAAGTGCGCATCGTTTCGACAGCACCAGAGCGCGGAGTTCTTCAAGGTGGCTGACTTCAGGCTCCGGAGAGCGCCCACCGAAAAGCACGTCACGCCAGTCGTGAATCGTTTCGACTTCGAGTCCGTGCCGTCGGAGCGCTTCGTCAAGGTATCCTCGGCCCGTGCCCCACAGTGGATCAAAGGCATATCGTCCGGCGGCATCGGCAATTACTTCGAAATTAATCTTGTTTTCGAGATCCGCCAGATAGGCTAGGCGCGGCGAGTAGGTTTCATAGTTCGTTTTGCCGGTTTCGCTCCTACCGGTCTGATAGGTGGAAGCTCGAGGCTCTAAAATCAGACTTTCTACGTGACGTGTGATCTCCGGTAGGGCTGGAGCGCCATCGGACGTGGAGAGCTTCATGCCACTGTATTCAGGTGGATTGTGCGAAGCGGTAAAATTGATCCCGCAAACGGCGCTCTCAGTGAGAATCGCGTGGGAAATTGCGGGAGTAGGTGTCGGCGCACTGCAGAGCAATGCCCGGAATCCGTTAGCTGAGACGATGTCGGCACACTCAGCCGCAAAGCGCTCGCCCAAGAATCGAGTGTCGTGCCCGACAACCATTGGGTAGTTAGCGTGAGCCGTGCTGTCAAAATGAGTGCAGATGGCCTCCGTTACTTTGCGAACGCCGGCAAAGGTAAACTCGTCCGCGATTACGGCGCGCCATCCAGAGGTTCCAAAGCGAATTGACATTTCGAGTTTTTAAGAAGCTGCTTAACTGTGTGTGGCGACCCTACCACAAGATAATTGGTGTTTCCGCCCCTGTTGCCCCAAGGGAATGTGCTTTTATTGCGCCAATCCGTTGCCAGTCAATACTTTAGGAACAACGTTGCCGGAACATAACATCCGTGCTTAAGGTAGTAAAGATATTTCTTTGCAATCATTTAACCAGCTAAGTTCAACAGTTACCTGAACTAACGGCGCTTAATAGTGGAAATCGGCGTACGGTTGGCGAACAATAATCAGTGGGTAAACTAGGCATCGGTAAGGCGTCACGAAAACCTGTTGACACGGCTCCCTCTGAAGCCTAGACTCGAACTCCGCTCAAACCGCCAGCCCCCGGTGACCGAGCGAAGTTTTTCACTCCCTGTTCTCGCCCCGCTTTCCAACATGTGTCGCGGCCCGATTAGTGCTTCGGTTAACAACACCCGGTAATAAACAAAACCGAAACCGAAAGGTGGGTATGGCCAGCTCGCAGGATTGCGTTCGATACCTATGGAACAAACCTCTTCAGAGCAAAACAACCTCCCTATAAGCTCGATTGTGCGCGCGGTTTGCCAGGCTGCAAGCTCCGGCCCTGATCTGCTTTACGAGGTCATGCTGAAATTGAGTTTAATGGTGGAAGCAACTGCGCCCACTTACGGCTTATCTATTTGGACGCTAACAACGGGTCAGCGTCCGCGTTTGAAATGGGTTGAAGGTCTGGAGGAAGATGAAATTGTGGAGGGTCAGAATATCGTCGCCGAGACGCTCAGCATCGCGGGTGCTTTTCCGACGGTTACCGCTGGTTCCTCAGCTTTCTGTTTTGTGCTGGCGGCGCCGACCGGCCGACGTGAGGGTGCGGCGCTCTATGGCTGTTGCGTACGACCGCTCACGGAACAGCAGGCAAAAAATTTGCGAGCGCTACTAGATGTTGCCCACCTGGCGCACTCTCATGTAGCGACGGCAAAAACTTCGGCCACCACTGAGCACCAAGATTTGGACACCCGAGTCGTAAGCTCCTCGCTTCCGGGAATGGTGTTCGCAAGCCGGGCCATGGTGGACGTGGCCCGCGTTGTTGACCGCGTCAAAGACTCGGATTCGACGGTGCTGGTTACCGGTGAATCGGGAACCGGCAAGGATCTGATTGCCCGTGCCATTCACCGGCTCAGCAAAAGATCCGAAAAGGAGTTTGTTCCTTTCAACTGTTCTGCTGTTCCGGCGGAATTGATTGAAAGCATGCTTTTTGGCCATCGAAAAGGCACTTTCACGGGGGCGCTTTCGGATCACGAGGGACTAATTCGAGCGGCTGAAAACGGCACGCTATTCCTGGATGAAATCGGTGATCTGCCTCTAACGCTCCAACCGAAGCTTCTGCGTTTTCTCCAGGACGGCGAAATCCACACGCTGGGAGACCGTATGCCTCGGAAGGTGAATGTTCGAGTGATTGCGGCAACTCACAAGAACATCGAGGAGTTGGTGCGCAATAAGGTGTTTCGCGAAGACCTTTATTATAGGATTGCCGCGCTGACCGTCAAAGTTCCCGCCCTTCGGGAGCGGCCGGAAGACGTTTCCACTCTTATCTCATACTTTCTTACGCATTACGCGCGGAGAAATGACCATGCAATTGCCGGTATCACCTGGGAAGCCATTAGGATTCTGGAAGAATACCCCTGGCCTGGCAACGTTCGGGAACTGGCGGCGGAAATTGAGCGTCTGGTTCTATACGCGGACCAGAACGGATATATCACGCCGGAACACATTAGCGGGCATATCCTGCCGCAGAGATTTCATGGTGATGCATCAGACGGGCGTTCACCCGAGAATCTGGAAGCCTTACTCGACGACTATGAGCGTCGTGTCATCACCGATGCCCTTAAGCGTAACGATTGCAATGTGGCACGAGCCAGCGAGGCCCTTGGCCTGGGCTCACGGCAGACCCTCTACAAGAAGCTTAAACGCCTAGCTATAGATATCGGTGATTTTCTCCAGGAAGACACAGAGCCCGGACTTCAGCTTCGTACACCCACACGTTGAAGCGGCAAGCTGTTGTGCCTTTATCACGAGCCTGCTAAGGACGTAATTGGACTCGATAGAGTGTGTAGTTGCCAACCTGCTCACCCTGGTCCCGCTGGTACCAGCGATCCACGTTCGACAGGTCCAGCGCCCCATCCACCGGAACAATCAAATATGAGAGGATATGCTGACTTGCCCGTTCGCGGGTGAACGAAGCGACGTATGCCTCATAGCTCTCGACCTCCCGCGCTATTTCATCACTGGTAATGACCTTGGGCCGGACAGACAAATCAGGTATCACGCGTTCGTGGCCGAAGGCTGCGGCTGCCAGAACACTCATTGGCTGGCCCAGTTCCTTTATGTAAAGGTTGCTGTCGGTGCCTGTGTAATAGAGGTATTTGTGGAAACGCTCTCGGCTCTCCCCCGGTTCAAGATTCAAGAAGTCGAAGTTCGGCGCCCAGAGAAGGGCCAGCGGGGCAAAAGTCGGTAATATCAAGGAGAGTTTGTTGTCTCCAGCTAACACCAGGGGGCGAGGATCTGGCCCAGCACTGGTCTTTGCGAAGCTTCCATTGGCGTTCGATAGCTGCCGCAATCGCATGCAGACTGCTGCAGCCCGATCTGTGAACTGGCTTTCTCTAATCAGCACCTTCGTGGGGGCCGTGATTTCAATGACCGCCCACCAGATAGCAATGAAGACCAGACGAGCAGCGACGCGGTAGCGAATTGGTCGTTTCTCACCTTCAGGTCCGCGCCAGAGAATGACTCCTGCTATGGCCGCACCCACTAGGGCCACATAATTTGCGATGAACGACTCGTAGTGAAAAGGCTGCAGCGAATAGCCCGTAATAACTTGCTGATTGAAGACCACAAAGGGCGCCAGTGCAAAAGAGGCGGCAAACAAGCTCTCGGGCGCCCTCCAATTAATCCTTCCTCGCACGACGCTCCAGATCATCACGGCGATCACGGCAAACCCGATCAATTCGGGAATTCGGTAAAAATCAGGAGCGTGCGAAACTGTCAACTTTTGTCCGCTATCCATTGTGAGCGACCGTCGAGTTAGCAGAATCCCATACGGTACGAGCGCAACGAATACCAGCAACACAATCGTCCCGAAGGATCCAGCAAATCGCCACAACTGTCTTGGATGGGCCACGAACCACAGAAAGGCCAAGCATACTAACCAGGCCAGCGCACTGGTCCAGAGGAAGAAATAAGAGAAAATGAGCATGTCGAGAGTCAGTCCGGCGGCCACCGCCCACCCAAAAGCCGCCTGGCGGTCGGTGCTTAGAGATTTCCAAGTGAACGTGCAGAATACAAAAAACAGTGGAAAGGGCAATGCAGGGTCAAACCTTCTTAAGAAAGGAAGAAAGGTATACTGAAAGCCGGAGCTAATGACGTGTATTATCCCGCCTCCTGCGGCGAGCGCGCCAAAAGAAAGCACCATTACGGACCCCGCGGCCGCAAGTCGATGATCGCGAGTCAGATTTGCAATCAGCCAAAAGATGGCCAGAGAGCCGAAGATGGGAACCAGGAATGCCAAGGCGATAAAGGCTGTCGACGAGGATATCCCAAGAAACCGGGCCGGCAAGGCAATCAAATAGGCCGGCACAAACTGAATAGAAAAAAGGGATTCCGGCTGGGGCCGATGTGGAAGGTCATCCCGTCCGGTATAGGGATCATTACGACGTGGCCGGCCATCGATTAAAGCTTGCACATACGAGGAATAAACCCACTCGTCGCCATGGAATTCGGCGTAAGCACCGTTCCATTCGCGCCCCCGAACACCCCACATCAGAAGCTGGGGATATAGGGACAAGAGCGTAACCGCCACCGCACCCCACACGGCAAATTTCCACTCTTTAGTTTTTAATGAATTCATAGAACGCTGGTCACCGCGACGACACAACCAAGCTGCCAAAAAAGTAAGAGCGATCCCCGAAATCACATAAACGGGCACGGAAAAGAGCCCCTAGTTCGAGTCATTTCGTGCGCTTTGGGTATCGTCTTAATCTTCCGGAGATTCCACCCATTTGCAGCCTCACGGTAAAGTAAACGGACCGACGGTCGAACTCACATCTGTCGTAATTGCACTCGATAAAGTACATGGTCGCCAACGTGCTCACCTCTATCTCGCTGATACCAGCGATCCAGGTTGGACAAGTTGATACTGCCGTCCGCGGGAACAATCACGTAGGAGAGGAGGTGTTGAGCAGCCTTCTCGCGCGTGAATGAGGAGGCAAATTCCTCATAGACCGTGACCGCCTTGACAATTTCCTCACTCGTAAATGGTTTAGCCAGGACAGACTGACCTAGGATCACCCGCTCGCGGCCGAACGCGGCTGCGGCAAAGTTGCTCATGGGCTCGCCCAACTCCTTCGTAAGTTTGTTACCGTCAATGCCGATGTAATATAGATGCTTGTAGAAGCGCTCGCTCGTTTCGCTCGGATGTAGATTCAAGAACTCGAAGTGTGACTCCCAGAGTAAGGCCTGCGGCGCAAAGGTCGGCAAGATCAACGCGAGTTTGTCGTCGCTAGCTAACACCAGGGGCCGAGTGTCGGGTCCGTCGTTGTTACTTATTAGCTCTTTGTCAGATTTCGCTAATTGTCGGAGCCGCTGACAGATCGCAGCGGCCCGATCTGTGTACTCGCTGAATCGTATGATAAGTTTCGTAGGTGCCACTACTTCAATGACCGCCCACAAGATGGCGACAAAGACCAGTCGGGCCACAACCGGATAAGGAACCGGTCGCTTCCCCCCATCTGTACCGCGCCAAATGATTACAACGGCCAGCACGGCTCCTACAAGCGCCGCGTAGTTGGCAATGAATACCTCGTAGTGGAAAGGCTGCAAAGATCTCCCGGTGATCACCTGTTGGTTAAACACAACGAGCGGCATGAGAGAAAACGAAGCGGCAAACAAGCTGTCCGGTGCGCGCCAATTGATTCTTCCTCTTAAGGCTCCTAAGACCATCAGTATGATTACAATAATTCCGACCAACTCGGGTATACGAAACAAATCCGGAGCGTGCGAAAGAGCCAACTTTTGCCCGCTGTCCATGGTAGGCGATCGGTTCGACAGCAGCACAACATAAGGGACAAGTGCCGCAACTGCGAGCACCAGGATTGTTAAGAATGACCCAGCTGCCTGCTGCAGATTTCCGGGACGGGCTATAAACCACAAAAGCGCGACACATACCAGCCACGCCGCCGCGCTCGTCCAAAGGTAAAAATAGGAGAAGACGAGCACACCCAGAGTAAGACCCCCCGCCACAGCCCAGGCGATACCGGGACGCCGCTTGGCCGTCAACGCCTTCCAGACGAAGGCGCAGAACAGAAAGAACAGCGGAAACGGAACCAAGGGTTCATATCGCCTTAAAAAAAGAAAATAGCTGTAGCCGTGATCGGAGATCAAGAGATGCACTAACCCCTGGCCTGCCGTTAGTGCTCCGAAACAAAGTACGATTAGGGATCCAGCGGCAGCGAGCCTGGGATCTTTAATAACATTCTCGATCAGCCAAAATATTGCGAGGCAAGAAAAAAAAGGCCCGACGATGCCTAAGATGATGAATGCCGTCGATGAAGATATATTCAGGAAACGCGCCGGAATTGCAAGCAGATATGCCGGCACAAACTGTACGGAAAATAGGGATTCTGGCTGGGGCTGGTCTGGGTGGTCATCGCGCCCGGTGTAAGGATCGTTACGACGCGGCCGGCCATCAATCAAAGCTTGAACATACGCCGCATAGACCCATTCGTCAGCGTCACCCTCGGCGAACGAACCGTTCCACTGTTGCCCACGGAGACCCCACATGACCAGTTGCGGATACACGGAGAGCAGGGTTATCGCAATGGCGCCCCATATTCCCCATTTCCAGTTCTCAATTCCACGGCAACGCATCTGGTTTAGCCTGGTGACGAACGGGCAATCCAGCTGATGTTAAGGGGTCGCGCTCCAGACAAGTAGTTTCGATTGATTGTTTGCACAATGTTGCTTAAAGACGGCACTCAATAACTGAACCGGGAGCGGTAGCGACCGGATGCTAAGTTCAAGTCAGTGATCGCGGTTCTATTTTGTGAGTGGTACTGTTCTATGCCAGTCTCTAGTAGATTCCGGGAATGAGTCTCGCGGTCTTTGATTTATAAGCCTGGTACTCCGGAAACGCCATCTCCAGAACTGCCTCTTCGTTTTTCATCCTTTGAAATTGTACGAAACAAAACGCGAGGAATATGACAACCGTGTACACGGAGAAAAACTGTAGCAGGACGCCGAAGGATGCCACTGCTTCAAAAATGTATAAAGGATGTCGCAGAATTCGATAGGGTCCCGTAGTAACCAGTCTTCGTGCTTCGGCCATGATACTGAACGAGCGACCGAGGTGTGCGAGAACAAACACTGAGATGCCCGTTCCCACGAGGCTTAGCAAACCCGCAATAACTGTTGGAGTCATAGAAAGGTTGGCTCGAGGAAAGAAAGTCAGAAGGGCCACAAAGAAGGTGCCGGCTATCGCCATAACTCTTGGCAAGATTCCTTTGGCTTTCTTGATGGGCTCAAGTCTGATGAGGAACAAGATCGACACGAGGCCCAAAAAAAGGATGGTCGACGAGCGAGACACCACGTCGGCCAGAAATTTCCATGATACGGGCCCGTTCCCGGGTGCTTGACTGGTGATGATAAACGCATACTGTTCGTTGAGCTTCGCCAATACGACAAGCAGGAACAATGCGGATGGCAAAATTCGCGTGACCATATCCAAAAGCTTGACCCTATCGAAATAGGGTGGTTTCCAAACGCCGTCCGCTACTATCTGTTGCTCATGTACTATGTCCATGGAAGGTCTCACTTTCCGATGTTGTGATCCTAACTCCTCAGGTGAGTTTGAGCCCGTCCTCAGGTTAAATAAAGTTAACGCGAGCGGGGTGCTAGCAAGAAGTCTCTTTTCCTCTAGTATTTGCTGGATTGGGAGCGTTCGAGGCGAGGGGTTGAGCCGTTAGAGGTAGATCTTCGACTCGCTACTCAGTATAGCATTTGTATTAAGCCGAGATCTGAAGAATTGCACCCGCCCGATCTAACCATGAGACAGTCAGCAATTATTGTGCAGTAGTGAGTTTGGGCGCAGGTCCGGACTATTCTCCCTCGTGATCTTCGTCAGAAGCCATACCGTTTACGATGCGGAAATTGCAGATCTTTTCATCGTTCCATTCTCTAGAACTTTGATCGATCGCTCCCTCCATCCTGCCTCAAGCCACGATTCAAGCTGATTTTTACTCCGTATTCGTCCCTCGCGGTTAAATCCTCGACTCCTCCTGTCAACCGAAGGCGACAACCGCAAAAATCAACTGGTCAGTGAGTTTTATCCAATTTTAGGATCTTGGTTCGCGTCTATTCCAAACCCAGTGTTAACGGGGGGCGACAATGAGTCGATTGCTTTCTCCGGGGAGGCCCCGACAAGCCAGCACCTGAACACTTCTGAGGAGCGGCACACTCCTTGTAATAGGTGTCGTCGCCCGAAGAGATAATCTGGTCGACAGCGACTTCAATCTCAAAGGCTGGACAAGACCTGTGAAAAGTGTGAACCGCAAGTCTCATGACCTTGTTAGGACTTGGTGCTCTAGAACACCATTCCGCGACAACACTATCTGCGGGGGACGTCCACTATCAGTCCTGGATACTAATTATAACGTTGGTCCTTCCACCAGGCCCTGGTAGGCAGGGCGCAAACCTTGACACTTGACTCTAAACCGAAATCTACAAGGAGCAAAAACATGATTAAAAATTTTCTTCGCGATGAGACAGGTCTTGAGCTGTCGGAGTATGCAGTTGCCGCAGCGTTGGTTGCGATCGCCGTCGTCGCCGCATTTACCCTGCTCGGCACGAATATCAGTGCCAGAATCAACCAGCTGGCCGCCACCATCAACCCATAAGGCCAATCGGCGCACATGACGAGGCGCGCTTTAGTCGAAGATCTTGAATTCGGCGAAAGCGCGCCACCGGTCTTCCATCACGCAACGCAGCTATCCCCCGGCTCACCCGCCTCCTGAACCTAACATCCTGGAGTGAAAACAAGATGTACAAATTTCTTTTAAATGAAACAGGTCTTGAGTTGTCTGAATATGCAGTTGCCGCGGCACTAGTGGCAATAGCTGTAGTTGTTGCGTTCACCACGCTCGGCGATGCAATTGGCATCCGGCTCAACCTACTCGCAGATCGAATCAATTAGAGGCAAGTGTGAATCACGAGACGGTAAGCCTCTCTGCTGAGAAAATCTTTCGAGGTAGTCAAGAGATGTCCGAAACCGTTGTAATCATAGCTCTCCTTCTGCCGTTGGCGGTCATCATTACTTATTACGATGTTCGCTATCGTCGTATTCCGAATCCCTTTGTATTGGCGACGCTCACCAGCGGTTTAGCGATTAACTCCATATTTGGCGGGCTAGCGGGACTTTATGGGAGCCTGGGCGGTTGCGCCCTGGCATTTGTTTTGATGTTCATGCTGCATATTTTCGGAGCCATGGGCGCAGGAGACGTCAAACTTTTTGCCGCAATCGGAGCGGTTACCGGTGCACCACTGGTCCTGCCAACTTTTCTCGTCGTGATACTGACTGGGGGCCTGCTGGCCCTAGTTTCGATCGTGCGAGCCGGCGTGGTCATAACCACCATGCAGCGAGTTTTACAGATATTAGTCGGAATGTTACCTGGCTGGGAGATGCCTAGGTTCGCGGTCCCCGCAGATCGCAGGCACACAATTCCTTACGGCGTGGCCATCACAGTCGGCAGCATTATTTCAACAGCTATTTTTCGCGCTTGAAAGAGACGCGCGAGTTAATCTGGTCAACCTGATCAACACGGAGAGTCAATTATGCGCAACAAACGCTTTTTCATCGTTCTGGCTGGTGCTCTTTTATTCGGCCTGCTCGCGGCATTTTCGGTCAGCCGTTACCTCTCGAGTGCTCAAGCCTATACAAAGAATCTCAACCGCGTCGCTGTAGCCAAGGTGCCGATTCCTGTAGGAACGAAGATCATTGCTGAACAGATCATGGTGGTCCAGTTCCCTCAAGAATCGACTCCTGACGGGGCGTTCGATTCGGCCGAAAAACTCGCTGGACGCGTCGCGATTACTAACATTGCTGCGCGTGAAACCGTGACTGAGTCGAGGCTTGCTCCCGAAGGAACCGCCGGCGGCCTCTCAGCAGCCATTCCTGAAGGCTACCGCGCCATGACAGTCAAGGTTGACGACGTCGTCGGCATCTCCGGCTTCATCATGCCCGATACGCTCGTGGATGTGGTGGTCGTAATTGACCCCCAGGAGAAGTCTGATGTGCAGGGTCCGATTTCCAAGATCGTGTTGCAGAACATCAAGGTCCTGGCGAATGGTCAGAATATCGATAAACCTGAGGATCAGCGGACAGCGAACAGTGTTAAGGCCGTCACCCTCCTGGTCACTCCCGAACAAGCAGAGAAGCTTGCACTCGCCTCAAGCGAAGGAAAGTTGCAGCTGGTTATGCGCAATTCGATTGACCAGGGTGACGAGCAGACTACAGGGATCAACAAGCGGACCTTGTTGGCGGGTGATCGGGCCGTGCCTGCGCCTGATCCGGGCTCACTCAAGAGCGAGCAGCCCAAGTCGGAATCCCAGCCCACTCGTCGTGCTCGAGCCCACACCGAGGTTAAGCCGGCGTCGGCTGTCTCACAGACTCATGAAAAGCCACGCTCGTCCGTTGAGATGATCGAAGGCGCAAAAAAACGCAGCGTCGATTTTCCGTAAGGGGAATCTGCCTGACTCTTGACGTACCAGAACCCAATTGCAATTTGATGAAGCTGGTCCATTGACTGGCCACTATAAGGAGCTACCGATCATGCACAGCCGTCCCTCGATCCTACGCCGTGTCAGCCTGCTGCTGGCGTCTTTAACAATCCTAGTCATCAATTCCGCGGCCCAGGGCCAGGAGATGACTTACAAAGCCTCGTTCAAGGTTAACAAGGAACCGGTGGCGGTAAATGTTCTCGTGGGGCAGTCCCGCGTGATCAATTTCGATAAGCCAGTGGGACGGTTCTCAGTTTCAAATCCGGAGATCGCTGAGGCAGTGCTGGTATCGCCCGATCAGGTACTGGTTAACGGCAAGGCATTCGGTCAGGTCAACTTCATTGCCTGGGAGCAGTCGGGGGGCGAGTATCTGGTGTTCGATGTTTATGTGCGCGCCAATCTTTCCTTGATTGATTCCCAAATGCGCACACTATTCCCGAAGGACGACATTCGTCTAAGTCAGGCAAATGGCTCCGTGGTGATGTCCGGCAGCGTCTCCGATCCGAGGACAGCGCTGCAGGCTCAAAGCGTAGTGGAAGCCGCGGGTTTCAAGACAGTTAATATGCTGGCTTCGCCGGTCAAGAACATGGCGCAGGTTCAGTTGCAGGTTCGCGTGGCAGAAGTAAGCAGAAACAAACTAAAGGATCTGGGACTGTCCTATTCCTACCAGGGTGGCAGCTCCGGCGTCTATGCGAATAGTGGCGGAGGTCCAAGCTCACTCGGCAGTGTAGCTAACGGGATACTCAGTGGCTCACTCTCAAGTGCACTGAATCTTTTCGTGATGGGTGGCAACACGATGAGCATGATTCGCGCCCTTCAGACGCAAGGGGCAATACGCCAACTGGCAGAACCCAATCTAATTGCGATGGATGGCCAGCAAGCGAGCTTCCTGGCAGGTGGAGAATTTCCGATTCCCATCGTTCAGGGCGGCGGTGGTGGTAATAGTTCAGTGAGCGTGGTGTTCAAAGAATACGGTGTTCGGCTCAACTTCAAGCCGACGATTATTGATGAAGATCACATCAGGCTCGAGCTTGAGCCCGAAGTCTCCACAATCGATTTCTCGAACGGCGTGAAATTTGACGGCTTTCTGATCCCCGCGCTCAAAACCCGACGGGCGAAGACAGGTGTCGAACTGCGCGATGGACAATCGTTTGCGCTAGCTGGTTTGCTCGATAACAACGAAGCGCAATCGCTTTCAAAAGTGCCGGTCCTCGGAGACATACCGGTGCTCGGTTCCCTGTTTAGATCCAAATCGTTCCAGAAGAACGAAACTGAGCTGATGTTTATCGTGACCGCACACATGGTCAAGCCCGTGAACCGCGACGACCTACCACAGCTGCGCGGCATCGATGGCTTGAAGAATGGGTCACCCCTGGGTGTCGAGCCGCAGGGCGCCGAGATACAGGGCAAGACGGGCTTTTCAGTTACAGGTCAACAGATAGAGGTTGCGCCAGCGACCGCGCCCAAGGCTACCGACAATGAGAAGCCAGCCGATTCAAAGACAAAGAGCACGGAAACGGCTACTGACTCTACAGGCGCCGCGTCCGTTTCGAGCATTCGACGCATAAACCAGCCACTTCCAGTGGCAAAGGCCATCTTCTTGAATTTCAGGTCCGAACTTGTAAAGCCCTAGCTACTCAGCTTCGACTGACGTCGTTCGTTGGATGATGTTGAACTAGATCGAAAGCTAACGAAAAGGGGGCCACATGGATAGTCTGAAATTAGGGAAAACAGAAAATAGGAAGGGCGAGCGGGGTTCCATTCTCGCCGCGTCTGCCCTCGGAATGCTCTCATTTCTTTTGGCTGTTGGACTGGGAGTAGATATCAGCCATCTCTACCTCGCAAAGAATGAACTGCAGAACGCTGCTGATGCGGCAGCGTTGGCGGGCGCTTCGGGATTGAACTACCAGTCATCGGGCATCGCGGAAGCGACAGCCCGCGCTGTCAAGGCAATGAACAGCTACGAATTCCAAAATTCAAAGGTCGTTTTCACGTCAGGGGACGTGCGCTTTGCCAGAAACCTTTCTGACTTCAACAACGGAGGTGACATGGATCAAGGGTCTGCGTCGGCCGCCGGAGTCGCACCGCAAGTTAAATTTGTTAAGGTCACTACTCCCCAGTCGCCGGTTAATATTGCGTTTGTGTCAATGGTGCTTGGCAACAGCGTGGATCTATGGGCTGAGGCCATCGCCGGTGTGTCGGTCCCACTGAATCTCTTCGCGGGTTATATCCCAGTGTCCGTGGTTGAGGACGATGCGCTTTCGACGATTAAGCCGGGCCAGATGTACACATTTCGTGGTGCACCGCAGGGTTCCGTTTCGCCCGGCAACTACCAGATTCTCGCAATCGATGGTTCGGGATCGAGCGACGATCGAATCGGGTTGGCCAGCGGTGTGAAAAACGTTGTCGGACCGGGCGGTTATGTCGACACAAAGCCCGGTGTGTCCGCGGGAGCTGTTCGGCAGGGAGTTAATACCCGTTTCGACGATTACGCCGCCGGGCTCGATCCTGTCAACTTTCCTCCGGACTTAAACATTAAAGAGGGAATCACCTATGCGGAATATCTAGCCGCGAATGGCCCGAAAAGGTCGCCGACGAACCCGGGCGTTGCCGGTCGTCGAGTTGTGTTAATTCCGATTATCAAAGTTAGCGAGTTCAATGGTGGTCGGACCACCGTCCAGATCGATCATTTCGGAGCGTTCTTCCTGCGCGACAAAGTTCAGGGCGGCAATGGTGGCGACATCCAGGCCGAATACATCGGCGTCGGCGTGGTCGTTGGCAACGGCGAATACGATCCGACTGCTCCCATGAATCCAGGTCCCCCGATCACCAAACCCGTCCTCTACCGATAAGGACCAATGCTTATGTGGCGATTGATTCTTACAAAAATAACCTGCTTCAGGCGAGACGACCGCGGCTTGCAACTTGTCGAGCTGGCCATCGCGTTGCCGGTTTTGATTCTGCTATTTGCCGCGGTGGCCGAGTTTGGTACGTACTTTCAGACCTACACGACACTGGCGAAGGGCTCACGCGTCGCCGTCCGTTATCTGGCGACAGCGCGCTCAAACGGTGCCGATGACCTGGCTGCGAAAAATCTTGTGGTCTACGGAAACTTAGCAGGTACCGGGAGTCCCATAGCTAACGGCCTCACGGTCAGTAATGTAGGTATCACGCGGCGCAATGAGGCAGGCGCTGTAATCAGCGGTTTTCCTGCTACGGTCACTATCGAGATCACAAACTTCAAACACACGCCTATTTTCGATCTTGGCAAGCTGATGAAGTCCTCATTGTCGTTCAACATCGACATCAAACCAAGTGTCACCATGCGTTATCTGCTGACACAGTCGCCGGTCTAAGAGGTTCATGGGAAAAATGATTCGTTGGACAAAGACAGAATCGGGTCAGAGGGGCGCCACACTGGTGGAATTTGCCATCGGCGCGACCGTTTTCTTGACGGCCATGTTCGGAATCATCGAGTTTGGCCGGGCGCTCTGGACACACAACGCCCTGGCGGATGCCGCACGACGCGCGGCCCGTTATGCCGTCAACCAGCCGGCCAGCAATCCGCCGGGCGTCAAGACTAATGGGCTGAATGTTGGCCCGAGTATTACAGCAATCAGAAATGTTGCGGTCTACGGCGATCCGGCAGGCGGTTCACAGCCAATGGTCAGCAACCTTACGCCAGCCAATTTGAATGTGCAGTACACGGGTTTCGGCGTGGGTGAAGGAACGGTAGCAGTGACGATTACAGACTATCAGTTTCAATTTATCGTGCCAATTGTCGGCACCACTATTCAAATGCCGAGTTACAACACCACGCTGATTGGCGAGAGCGCCGGAACCATTCCTTGAAATCCAGTGCCGGACGCAATACCCACCCGCATTATTAGTCTCCATCTAACGGTTTAGAGGCAACGACATGACCCAACCATTAACACTCGTAGTTCTCAGCACGGGCCTTGATAACTTCAAGGAAATCCGCACCGCATTGTCGGCTGACAAGCGCGTGCAATTGCTGGCAGGTGGAAACGATGCTGAACAACTGCACGAGGAGATCATTCGCCTCAAGCCCATGGTCGCAATCATTTCTCTGGGCGCAGAGGCAGAGCAGGCAATAAAATTCATTGAGCGCCTGAGTTCCGAATTGCCGAGAATGGCGATCATCTCCGCAGCGAATAACCTCTCACCAGAGATACTGTTACAAAGCCTGCGGGCCGGCGCCCGAGAATTTCTTCGCCTCCCAATTAGCGCGCAAGAATTGAAGACGGTCCTGGATCGGGTGGCCGAGTTTTCCGCGGGACAGGTTGAAACACCTAAGAAGAAAGGTCGAATGATTGCTGTCTTTTCCAGCAAGGGCGGTTGCGGCACGTCTTTCATAGCTACCAATCTTGCAGCAGCAACGGCCGCGCGCACGGTCCTCGTAGATCTTAACCTGCAAGCCGGCGACCTGCCGCTGTTTCTCGGGGTTAATCCAAAGTATTCGTTTGCCGACATGGCGGAAAACCGGGCACGGTTGGATGATGCTCTAATCACTAGTTTCGTGACGCCTTATTCCTCGAATCTTTCCTTGCTGGCGGCTCCGAAAGAGGCAGACTCGGCCGACGAAATCGAACCGGAGCACGTCTTTGAAGTCCTGCAAAAACTGCGCGAGTCGTACGACTTTGTAGTTTTGGATCCTCAACATACTTTTGATTCCATAACTCTGGCTGCGCTCGACCAATCGGATGAGATCGTGCTGGTTCTCACTCTGGATATCCCGGCCATCCGCAGCACCCAACGCGCACTCGAGATCTTCGATAGACTTGGTTATTCCCGCCAGAAGGTTCGCATAGTAGTAAATCGCTGGAGCAAGCTAATCGATGTTGACCTGCGTGAGGTGGAAAAGTTTCTCGGTGAGCCGGTCATAGGCTATGTGCCCAGTGATTACCAAACAGCGGTTACCTCTATAAACTTGGGCCAACCCCTGGTCCAATCTGACCCAAATTCCAAGATTGCGCTGGAAATCAAACGCATAGCGAAAACTGTAGCGACCGGCGCGGTGCGCATCCAGGAGGACGTACAGCCAAGGCGGAAATTGTGGGAGTCACTATTTAAGCGAGAAGCGGCTCAAAGTCTAAAACTGCAAACTTCTCTTGAGAAGTTCTAATACGGGAATATCGGGCGGGTTAAAACTCATATGGCACTGCGAGAGAGATTAATCAAAGAGACTATTGGTGGTCCATCTTCCGGCAACGGAATCGGGTCAGACAATAACGGTCAGCATTCCTTTCAAGAGATGAAGTCGCGGCTCCATCGGGCCCTCATCAACCGCATGGATCTGTCCAAGCTGGGAACGCTAACGACCGACCAGGTGCATGCCGAAGTCTCGCGACTAGCAGAAACCGTTTTGGCCCAGGAAGCCATGCCTTTGTCTTCCTTGGAACGGGAGCGTCTGGTCAATGACGTCCAGCACGAGCTCTTTGGCCTGGGCCCCCTGGAGCCGTTGTTGGCGGACCCCACCATCTCGGACATCCTTGTGAACTCCTATAGCAGGATCTACGTCGAGCGACGGGGAAAACTGGAAGTCACCAACGTCGCTTTTAAGGACGATGAACACTTGATGCGGGTGATCGAACGCATCGTTTCCTCGGTTGGTCGTCGCATTGATGAATCGTCGCCGATGGTTGATGCTCGACTCCGTGATGGCTCGCGCGTGAATGCCATTATTCCCCCACTCTCTATCGATGGTCCGGTGCTTTCAATTCGTCGCTTTGGTGCGGAGCCCCTGCGGATGGACATGCTGATCGAGAACAAGGCGCTTACCAGGGACATTGCGGACATGCTTCAGATGTGCGTTACCGCTCGGCTCAATGTTCTGATTTCTGGAGGTACAGGCGCCGGTAAGACCACGTTGCTTAATGCGCTCTCGGCCTATATACCTGTAGATGAGCGCATTGTCACCATTGAAGACTCCGCAGAGTTGCAACTGCAGCAGCCGCATGTGGTTCGCCTGGAAACCAGACCACCAAATATCGAGGGACGCGGTGAGGTTACTCAGCGGGACCTGGTTCGGAATTCGCTGCGCATGCGTCCGGACCGCATCGTGATAGGCGAGGTGCGCGGCGGCGAGGCAATCGACATGCTGCAGGCGATGAATACCGGTCACGACGGAAGTTTAACTACGGTTCACGCAAACACTCCGCGGGACGCGCTCTCCCGTCTGGAAACGATGATCCAAATGACGGGCATGCGTCTCTCCGATCGCGCCATGCGTCAGCAGATCGCCTCCGCGCTCGACTTAGTGGTCCAGGTTGCGCGCCTCTCAGATGGCACGCGACGCCTCACATCTATCGCCGAAATTACTGGCATGGAAGGCGAAACGATCACTATGCAGGAAATCTTCCTGTTTGAACGAACCGGAGTCGACGCCCAGGGTCAGGTCATTGGCCGCTTCCGACCAACTGGTATTCGACCGCGCTTTGCCGAACAACTCAAGGCCAGCGGTATGCAATTGCCCCGAGTCTTCTTTGAGGAGCTATAAAATTACATGCTGACCTCCTTTCTGGTTTTTGTGTTCGGGTTATTTCTTGTGTTGGGCGCTTACCTCCTGGCAACGCTCCGGACCGACGCGAAACGCACCCGATTACAGAAACGGCTCTCGGACGCCCTCCTCCATTCGGCACACACCGAAGACATAGAAGTCGTACTAGCGCGCAACGAGCTGATGAGCGAGATCCCCTGGATCAATCGTTCGCTCGTTCGCCTTCAGGCCGCCTTACACTTGAAACAGGTGCTGGATCAGGCGGACCTTCATATCACGCCATCACGCCTGGTGATGTTCTCCGTCATGGCGGGCATGCTCGCAGGGTTGGCCATATCAGTTATCAGCTTCTCCATTCTATTAATGCTTGGAGCGGGCCTTGTGGCAGCAGCGCTGCCATTTGCACACGTCTGGTGGAAACGCAAAAAGCGTTTTGAAGCATTTCTGGAGAACTTGCCCGACGCGCTTGACTTAATGAGCCGCGCGCTTTCGGCCGGCCACGCTTTCTCGGAAGCGCTTCATATGGTCTCGGCTGAGATGCCCGAACCGATCGCCGGGGAATTTCGCAAGGCTTATGAAGAGCAGAACCTCGGTCTCTCTCTTAAGCTGGCTATGGAAAACCTTACCCACCGCATGCCGCTACTTGATCTGCGTATGTGCGTCACTGCGATTATGATTCAGCGTGAGACGGGAGGAAACCTCGCAGAGATTCTCGAAAAAGTGGCCCACACCATTCGTGAGCGTTTCCGCATTATGGGTGACTTGAAGACGCTGACCACGAGCTCGCGAATGTCAGCCTGGCTGCTCTGCGGCCTGCCAATATTCGTCACTATCGTCATCACCTTTATGAATCCCGACTACATGAGCGTCCTCTGGAAAGATTCGCGAGGTCATTACTTGATAGCCGCGGGACTGTTCCTGCAATTAACAGGCATGCTGATCGTGCGAAAGATTTTGGATATTAAAATTTGAATCGTCAGTAGTCAGTGTCGGTTGCAGACCATTTGAGAAGCAATGAATTCGCGCCAACAACTGACCACTGACAATTAACTACTTATTAAAGCCATGCTTCTGCTAATCACAATCTCAACCTTTATTTGCATCTCGCTCGGGATGTTGGGCATTTACTGGCTCATGTACCGACCCCAAAGTGCTGCCACTGAGCGTTTGAAGAGGCTTGGTGAAAGAACGGCGAGCCCAGCCGTTGGTCCAGTATCGCTCGAAGAAGCTCATTCGGCGTCCGACCTGGCGCAGCGTCTTGCTTCACCCTTCAGTAAGCTCCTGCCGCCCTCAGCGGCCGAAGCAAAAAAATTGCAAAAGCAATTGATGCAGGCGGGGTTTAGATCGCCCGGTGCCGCCGTCACCTATCGCGCTATTCAGATTTTCTTGACTGCTGGATTACCGGCGATGGTAGCGCTTGGGTGCGCATTATTGGCCCGGCCCCTCTCAAGCGCCGTGTTCTATATCCTTTTTGCTTTCGTTGTTGCCTTCTTCCTGCCCCGCTACGCCTTGAAACGAATGATCCGCTCTCGTCAACAACGTGTGCGTTGGGGACTGGCCGATGCGTTAGACCTAATGGTTATTTCTATTGAGGCTGGTTTGGGATTGAACGCCGCGATGGTAAAGGTCAGCAGTGAGCTTAAGGAAGTGCACCCCGATATTAGTGAAGAATTCGAGATGGCTAATCTGGAGATGCGAGTAGGGCGCGATCGTGAAGAGGCGCTGCGTAATCTCGCGGAAAGAACCGGCGTCGAAGATCTGCGCAGCCTCGTGGCTATGCTTATCCAGACAGACAAGTTTGGTACGTCGATCACTAAAGCTATCAGAGCGTTCTCGGATTCTTTGCGAACCAAGCGACGTCAGCGGGCAGAGCAGGCGGCGCAGAAGGCTGCGGTGAAGTTGCTCTTTCCCCTGTCATGTTTCCTATTTCCAACCCTGTTCATAGCCCTTCTTGGCCCAGCAGCCCTCCAACTAATCGACACTTTCAGCAAGATGTAAGGAGTTGGTCATGCAAAAACGACGACTAATCGCCATCCTGATCGCATTCATACTGACCATCGCTGTTACCGCGGTGTGGAGCGCTGCCACTCTCGAACGAGATGGCGATGCCGACGCCAACATGATCGAGGACACAGGTTCGCTTGCCGGGGAAGGGAACGAGAAGAGTGAAGTTACAAAAAAGAAGGGCGGCAATAAAGTAGCGCGGCTTTTCACCGCCCCTTTTAAGGCGTTTGGCAGGTTATTTAGAGGCAAAGACGATAGGTTTCAGCGTATGACGGAGAGCGATGCTGCGAAGTTTGAGAGCGTCGGGGTCGCGCGAGTCGATGACAGCCGCTACCCCGATGCCCGGAAGGTTTCCACCTCCGGTTCGGCCAAAGAGCATCTCGAATCCGGCCGTGCGTTTCTGCAGGACGGCCGGATCAACGAGGCGATTTCAGAGTTGTCAACAGCCACTTCCTTAGATCCGCGTCTCGGAGAAGCTCACAGTCTTCTGGGCGTCGCATACGCGCAGAAAGGTCTACAGGATCGGGCGAAAGACTCTTACGAACGCGCCGTCAAGGTCCAGCCCGAAGATGCCCAGACGTTGAACAACCTCGGCTTCTCCCTATATCAGAATGGAAATTACCGCGCCGCAGTTGATCGTCTGAAGAGAGCCGTCAGGCTCGCCCCTCGCGACGAACGCATCCTTAATAACCTGGGCCTGGCACTTTGCCGCGTAGGAAAGTTTGAGGAAGCATTTAAAAACTTCGCGCGGGCTGGCGGGGAACTGACCGGTAATCTGAATGTCGCCAAAATGCTGGAAAGATTTGGGCGCGAAGAAGAGGCGATCAAATACTACGAAGGCGCACGTCGCGCTGATCCCCATTCTTCGATTGCCCTGAGACGGCTCGCAGACCTGTACCAGCGGATTGGGAAAACTGAAGAATCACACGCGGCACGCAACGCCCTGGCGGCCATTTCAGCCGAAGCAAATGTAGCGCTGAGCGGCAGGTGAACCCTGGGACAAAAGAGAAGACAATGATATCGCAAACAACAATACTGACGCGGGCGGAAGTTGAAAGCATGGGGCCACCCGTACCGGAGGAGCTGACGGATACCGGAGTGGCGGAAGGATTTCTCTGCGACCTGGCACTTAAACACGTTGCCATGGTGCCCGAGCCTACGACCGCGTCAATGGCCGAGCGACTTCATCTGCCACGCTCGTTGACTGAGGACATACTGCAAAAACTCTATCGTGAAAAATTGATTGAGGTGAAAGTACAGGCCACCGTCGGTTCGACGCGATATGCAATGCTCGATCACGGATGGGATCGCCTTACCAGGCTACTCTCCGCCTGCGGGTACGTGGGCGCCGCACCAGTTTCTCTGGCAGATTACACGCACATGATGCGCCTCCAATCCATCCCCTCCGATCCAGCGTCGATGGTAACCGCCGTGGCTGCATTCCACGATCTTGTCTTGCCGGAATCGCTGCTCCAAACACTCGGTTGCGTCATCAACTCTAGAAGATCCCTGTTTCTGACCGGGCTTCCCGGTACCGGGAAAACCGCAGTGGCCGAGCGCATCAATAGCGCCCTGCCCGGGGCAATTTGGATTCCCTATGCCGTCGAGATCGATGGACAAATCATCCGGGTCTTCGATGCACACTGTCACCGCAAGGCGCCGGAACAAGAGCCAGCAGGTGAATACGATCGGCGCTGGGCACTTATTAAACGGCCGCTCGTCATAGTTGGCGGCGAGTTGACTCTCGAGAATGCCGACCTCACCTGGAGCGAGTCAGCAAAATTCTACGAAGCCCCCTTCCAGATGAAGTCGAATGGCGGCACGCTCGTAATTGACGACTTTGGCCGGCAGCGAGTCGCGCCTCAGGATCTTCTCAATCGTTGGATCGTTCCGCTTGAGCGTCGTGTCGACTATCTGGCGCTGCACACCGGAAAAAAGATTGAAGTTCCTTTCGAACAGCTCGTGGTGTTCTCCACAAACCTCGATGAAAAAGATCTCGCCGACGAGGCCTTTCTGAGACGCATGGGATACCGCGCGCGGGTGGAGCCACCGACATCCGGAGCGTGGTCTGAGATCTTTCGGCGTGCCGCCTACACACGGGGCATCAAGTGCGAGCAATCGATGCTGGATCACCTGCTGCGCAAATACCGGATCGAACGAAGACAGATGAAAGGTTGCGAGCCTCGCGACCTGCTCGACCGGGTCACTGATATTTGCTTATTCGAAGGGCAGGAACTTGAGTTGACCCCGCAAGTTCTGGACGTTGCATGGCGCAACTACTTCGGTGCGTCTCATTCTTTTGCACCAGTACGGACCCAGGAAACAATGATTGAGAGGACGCCCGACGACCCGCTCGAGTTGTAATAGAGAGATAGAGTTGCCAACTTGCACAGTCTGGAGCCCGATGACCCATCCTTTACCCGCCTCGCGACTCTTCACGCTTTTCACAACCCTTCTGCTTTGCGGAGGCCTTCTCACTGTGCACGCTCAGCAGCGTTCAAAAAAACGTCATCTTCGGGCTCCCGCGCAATCCAAGTTTGCTGTAGATCAGTTAACCCAATTTAGTGAGGGTCAGGTTCGTTTGAAGCTCATCGATGGCACGCTCGTGCCAGTAGATGACGCCTGGGAGAGCGCCCAGGGGGTGTGGTACAAACAGGGAGGAATCAGTCGCCTTTTGCCACGCGATCGCGTTAAGGCTATCGAGCGGGGCTCGGCTGTGAAGCCGAAAACCGAGCAGATTGCCAAGGCGCCCGACGTCGCGACTAAAACTACCACCGCGGAGCAGCCGGTTTGGATTCACCTCAAAGGTGGGGCACGAGTTGAGGCCGACTCGGCCACTGAGTCTGTTGCGGGAGTTTGGTACAATCGCGGCCCACTTTCCATATTTATCGAACGCAGCCGCATCCACCACATTGAACGCGAGCCTTTGGAAACTCTAGCCCGAGCTGGGTCCAAGAAAGCGCGGGGTTGGAGCAGTGGGCGTCCCAAGATTGATGCTCTGATTAGACACAGCGGCGGGAAATATGGCGTTGATCCTTACCTGATCTTTTGTGTTATGGAGCAGGAATCACATTTCAACATCCACGCGCTGTCACCGAAAGGGGCCCGGGGACTGATGCAATTGATGCCAGGGACCGGCGCCCGTTTTGGCGTCCGCAGCCCTTTTGATCCGGCTCAAAACATCGCCGGTGGCACACGATATCTGAAGCAGCTTCTGCAACGGTTCAATGGCCGGGTGGATCTTGTGCTTGCCAGTTACAACGCGGGAGAAGGAGCGGTGGCGAAGTTCGGTGGTAGAGTGCCCCCCTATCGCGAGACGCGCAATTACGTCAAACGAGTTGGCTACCGTTACCGTCAGGCGGGATCGCCCGTTCGTCCGGCGCCAGGTATCGCACCTCCGGTGGGTGGCATGTAAGGGGGGTTGCGCTCGTCCCAGAGATTGCCTTGAATGTGGAACCTTTAACCCAATGAAATTCCTATTCCTAAGAACCATACTCGTACTTGCGCTGAGCGGGCTTCTCTTTTCATCGTCGGTGGTTAGTCAACAGCGTTCCGAACTTCCGCTAACTAACGCCACCGTAGTTAAATTGGTCCGCGCCGGTTTTAGAGAAAAAACGGTTATGGCGATTATTCGCAGCAGGCCTAACCGTTTTGACCTTGACCCTGATCGCTTGATCGACCTGAAGCGCAACGGTGTTACTGAGAGCATCATTCTCACAATGCTAGCGCTCGACGAATCTTCTTTTACCGATGATGATTGGAGCGATGATTCATTTTTTAAGCGAAAAGGTAGATCGCGCGATAATACGGGTGGCGCGCTGGGCGGTGATGCGGAAATCTTTGGCTCGGGCAGCGGTTCAAAAGGTGAGACAAGCGGACGGGGAATGAGCGGATCCAATCAGGGTGAAACCACAACGACCGGCAGCGCCACAGTACGGATTATTCGTCCCCCGGCCGAAGCCGGGGGTGGGCCATCGAAACTCGAGAAAACGCCGACACTCACCAACGAATCCATAATCCAGCTTGTGGAAGCAGGATTTTCGGAAGGCACTATCATTAAGAGAATTGAAGACTCTCCCGCTGACTTCGATTTGTCCCCACCCAAACTGAACGACCTGCGCAAGCGTCGAGTCACCGACGCGATTATCGGGGCGATGACCGCTGCCATGGACGACTCAGGTTTGAAGATAGGCGGCCCCGCCAGAAGCGGGGGCAACTAGCCGAATGTGGGGCAAGCTCTCTATCACATCCTCCTTTGCTCTCAAGCTGAACCTCGCACTTTGTCTAGCCGGGTGCTTCGTAATCGCCGGTCTCCCGCGCGCAAACGCGCAGAACGCCAAGGCCACACCCTCTCCCACTCCTCAGGTAAAGCCGGACGAACAGGAGATCGATCGCGACGATGTTATCTCAGTCACCACGACCGAGGTATTATTGCCGGCAACGGTCCGTGATAACACGGGTCAGCTAGTCCCTGGCCTAACTCGCACGAACTTCCGCGTTTTTGAAGATAGCATTGAGCAACCTCTCAGTGATTTAGGGTTGCGACAGGTTCCGGTGGATGTTGTGCTCCTGGTCGATGCTTCGTCGTCTGTCTCGGACAATCTGGATGACTTTCGCCGGGCAGCCGAAGGCTTTGCTGCGCACCTCGCGTCTGCTGATCGGATTAGCTTGATTCAGTTTGACGACCGGGTGCTGTTGCTGCAGGACTGGACCAAGAGCATTGCACAGCTGCGACGCGCGCTTCGCCGCGTTGCCCCTGGAATGTTCACGCGATTCAATGACGCAATGTTGCTGGCCGCCCGCGATCAATTGCCACGCGCGAATGCCCGGCATGCGATTATTGTTCTCACGGACGGCATCGACAGTGGACGCGGCACAACCTTCGCTGCTGCCCTCCGAGCGGCGCTACAGTCGCAAACAACTGTCTACGTGGTGAGCAATACTCAGATCGAAAGAGCAAAGAAGGAATCTGAACTTTCGCTTCTGTTATCTGCGTCAGGCTCTGCCCAACGCTTCAACGAATTGCGAATCGGCGACCTGCGGCTAGGTCTCGAAGCGCTCGATGCAAGCGAGCGCAGCTTAGAGCAACTGACCCGAGCAACCGGCGGAAGGGTTTATAAGCCGACGTCTTTTAATGATTTAGAAAGAATCTACAGGGAAGTCGCGGAAGAGCTGCGGCACCAATACGCACTCTACTATTCGCCCTTAAATAGAACTCGTGACGGCGGGTTCCGTCGCGTTCGAGTGGAATCGACCAACCCAAAGCACCAAGTCTCCGCTCGGATTGGCTACTTCGCTCCCAAGTAAGATTCTGAACTTAGCATCGTCAGCTTTCGTGGCACCTACCCTTCCCGAGTGCAGGGGCAGCTCATCGCGCCATTCGTGATGAGTCATATATATAAAGTGAATTCAATAGCTCGGTGTCTTCCAGCCCAGAGGTCTGCCCGCGAGGAGGCCCGCCACCGCCTCGCTCGAGCGTTCCCTACCCTCGGACAATCACCCCGCCCGCCGCGGTCCGCCGGCGCAAAATGTTACAGTTGGGAGTGGGTCACAAGGCTTGAGTCGTCGCGACACACCTCGCGAACTCTGAGTCAGGGGTAACCGCGCCCCTAGGCGAACTCAAGTCTAGCTATTTTCGCACTTAACGATTTCTGGAATGGCGGCACAATCATTGCCATAGGTGATACTCTTGCGAGCGCTTTATGCGGGATTCCCCTGCTTGTAATCAGCATTCAATAAATCAGCAAATAGAGGAAACGAGAGAAGTGATGCGACCTATTAAACATGTCGAAAAGGGCCTAACGCTAGTTGCGGGAGCCGTACATTCCACGATTCAGTCGGTAAATAAGTATAAGCCGAATCCTTCCTTTACCCCGAAGTGGTCAGACAAGCCCCTCCTGAAATCCTGGCAGAAGAGCAAGCCAACATTGGGTTGGCCGAGAACTACTGACTCACTTTGCCCCAACTGCGTCATTGAGGCGAGGGAATCGATCCT
>JACCSP010000086.1 GCA_013812905.1 Pyrinomonadaceae bacterium | reverse complement strand
GTGTGCCAGTAGTGTGCCAACCCAGCCGCACACACGAGCACTCCCGGATATACAGCGGTAGTGAATAGGTGGGAAAGCCGAAGAGAAAAGCATTGGCGAGTACTCAGGAATACTCAGGCAAACTGCCTGTTGTGGACTCTTAATCAGCGGGTCGGAGGTTCGAGCCCTCCACGGCTCACCATTATTTTCAATGACTTGCGGCAGGTTGAAGAGCCTGCCGTTTTTATTTTGTGACCAACTTGTGACCATCTTTACGGCGACGTTGCTGTCGATACTCTGACAAGACACTGATAGCCCCACGTTTTCCTTGATCGGTAGCGTGGATGAAACGTATGGTTGTCACAATCGAAGCGTGACCCATCAACTCTTTGATCTTCACAACGTCAACACCGGCATCGGCCAACCGTGTGCCAAACGTGTGACGCAAGTCATGAAAGGTGAAATTGGTGATACCCGCTTCTCGGCATGCTGCTGAGAAGGACTTCTTGATGTCGGTATACCGTGTGCCGGTATCCGGGTTGGTGAAGACAAATTCCGCATCCCCGGCTTGGTCGCGCAGGTCTAGTAAAGCTTCCTGCACGATGGGCTCCATTGGTACGGAACGGTTTTTTGTTCGGTCTTTGTTTCAGTAAAATTGATGCGTTGAGTGTAAAACCAAGTTCGACCAGCGTAGCTTTAACAACTCCCCTCGCCTTGGTCCTCAGTAGAGTGCCACGGTCACCAGAGTTCTAAGGTGCTGCCGACCGCCGGTTAACGCAACGAATAGTCTAATCTTCCTCGTCCAAAGATAAGTGCCGCGTTCGCTGATTGTTTTCCGGCAGCGATTCGACCTTCCGGCACGGATTCTGACCTATTTCGTCTTTCGTCGGTAGTTAAAGCCCATCCGCAAGATGCCAGACAGGATCGCAAGTTCCCGGTTCACGACGCCGGTCGCCGCGGTCTGCCATAGCGAGTTATCGTGTTCATGCGTTTGACTTTGAAATCTTCGATCATTTGCTAATCGATCTCCTCCAAAGTTTTCTTACCAAAGTACTGGCAAAACACCTTGATATGTAATTCATCGTCACGACTGGAACGCTTGTTAGCCCTTGCCCACGGCAAATAGGTGTTCTGAACAAACTCGGCGAATTTGCAGCTCGCCGAAGTCGTGCCGCACTTACACTCGTACAGCTTGCCCTTGATCTTTGTCTCTGCTTGCTCTGCTTCCGCTTTCGTCCGGGCCTCGGGTAATGCGCCCCGATAATGAATTGTGGGCAGGTGCCGGATGCCATGCCGGAAGCGACCGTAACCCACAGTAGTTAACTAGGCTGTTCGTAAACGTCAGAAAGTCAGCTCCCTCGGCTCTGTTTGCTTTGCCGGGAATATTGATTATACCCTCACCTCAGCAAAGACCTTTGGGAAGAGCAGGCATGTTAGAGAGTTGATACATCTGGAGGAAGTCTGAAATGAAATATTTGATTCAACGAGTGGCGTTCGGGGCCCTTGTGATCGCGATCTTATTGACGACGTTTGGCGCGCGTCGATCAATAAACGGATGGACGCTTGTAGCGATGGCCCAGGAGACGGACGACCCCGTCAAGATCGAAGTCTATACGAGGTTCGTTAACCATCGGAAAACGAATGAGGCGGCAGCCTATCAAGCTGCAAAGGAATATCTGCAGAAGTATCCCAAGGACAACGATCAGTATACCCAGTATCTGCTAAAGTGGGTCGTCATCTACGAACGAGATGAGCGCAAACGCACTCTGCCGCAACTCATCTACAATGCCAAGAATTTTGTCAGGGCATACAGCGTCGGCAAGCAGATTTTGGCAGATGAGCTCGATTATCTCCCGGCTTTGATTCATCTTGGCTATGCCGGCTACCTGGCTATGACGACGGCAAAGAATGAAGCGTTCAATGCAGACGCCCAGGCGTACGCGAATAAGGCCATTCGATCGATTGAGGCAGGAAAATCCCCGGAAAGCTGGTTGCCATTCAAAGGAAAAGACGACACGCTTGCGCAACTGTATTACACCGTGGGATTTCTTAGTTTGAGGAACGCGCCTGATCGGGCCATCGAACCGTTAATCAGGGCGGCGCAGTTTGAAACTGATCTCAAGAAGTCGCCATCGATTTACTACTTCCTCGCGGCGGCGTATGAAAGCGGTCCCTACAAGACAATGGCCGCCACTTATCAGACGACCTTCGCAGGAAAGGAGGAAACGGCGCAGAGTAAATTGGCATTGGAAAAGTTGAATGTGATCATCGATCGAATGATTGATGCCTATGCTCGCGCGGTTGCAGCTGCGGGAAATGACCCTGCGAACGCGCAAAACAAGACCCAGTGGTCGAACAAGCTGGCAGAATTCTATAAGTTTCGACATCAGGGATCTGATGTTGGACTGAACGACTTAGTCGCGGGCGCTCTTGCCCAGCCCTTACCGCCTAAACCTAATTGACACGAAAAGGGAGGAACGTCATATCTAATCTGCCTAGTCCGGATGCCGGACGAATGAAAAACGACCTTCAACTATGAATGCTCGTAATAAAGCATTTAGTCGTCCGCCCAAAGATTTCTCTGCCGACCAAAGTCATGATCGACTACTGACAACACGGCGTTTTTCAGTTGCATTATTGGGGTTGGCTATAGAGTGCGTATCGCAGAGGAGCAGCGTGACCTCGCGCGCTCGCCTTCTGACTTTGCTACGGGCGTCAATTGTTTTGACCGTCAAGTCTAATTCGGCGGTGATGAGTAGAGCGTCTGGCTTCGCCACCCGTCTTCCCCAATATTTTCCCGAGTCTGGCCTGTACTCTCATCAAGTCCGCGCGGTTCTCAGTGTTCGCGGCATCGAACGCAGCTATCGCCTCGAATATTTGAAGCGACTTGCGGTAGCTCTTAACCGCTCCGGCTATATCGCCCAACTTTACTTCCAACACAAGGCCGATCATGTAATGAGCATAACCTAAATCATGCCGAGCCTCGGCGTTCGTCGGGTCAGCGTACCGGTGCGTATGCTCCAACGATGACGCCTGCACAATTTGTTGACACGCTCTTCACTAATGCCGGCGTTACACCGTTGGCAACGGAGCGCGCGGCGGCCATCAATGAATTCGGCTCGGCGACCTCTACTGCCGAGGTAGCCGCACGCGCGCGCGCGTTACGTCGTGTGGCTGAGAATCCGGCGCTGGTGCAAGAGGAATTCAATCGTGCGTTTGTGTTGATGCAGTACTTCGGCTACCTACGTCGCAATCCGAACGATTCACCAGAACCAGGATTGAACTTCGAGGGCTACAACTTTTGGTTAACCAAGCTGAACCAGTTCAACGGCAACTTCGTCAACGCCGAGATGGTCAAGGCTTTCATCACGTCGAGTGAATACAGGCAACGCTTCGGCCCGTGAGGTGCTGGCATTTACGCCAATCACTGCGCAGCTTCATTGCTTAGGTCCGAACGCAAATGGGGATCACCAGTCCTAACGAGTTGAGGTCGCTTGAACGACGATGCATGCTAGTAGTAAGCCCAATCGAACTGGTTGAAAGAGCCAAGATTCTTTATACTCAGCGATATGGTTTCATGGCCTTACATTCCCACACGCTTGCTGGCGCTATTCTTACCCATCGCACTTCTGTGGATCTTTACAGCCTGCGTGTGGTCATGTTTTGCGCAGCGCGAAGGGGCGGCCGAACTTCGCTCCGCCTTTTCAGAGGAAACTTGGGCTGATCAAGAAGACTGCCAGGAGTGCCCGATTGTAAACGCGCTCTCCTGTAGGTTGCCTGGCCGTTCTTCTCTGCTCCCGCAACCGAGCCACGCCGTACAGGTTGCTTCTCCGCCTCACGCTGTATTAGACAGCGCCCAGCCTTACTCTAAGGCAGCGCTGCCAAAGCCACTTCTAGCTATCGACCCGCTTCTTGAACGCCTTGGGGCTCTTCGTATCTAGGCAATTCCCGCTGGCCGATCGCACATTATTTCATTGCCTTCACGGTCAATTACTGAAGCTCGTTTTGTTCATTTTATCCTAAGGAGATTTCCAGATGAAGCGTTGGTTAGTTGGTTTAATAGTGTGCCTCACCGCCACACTGCAGGTGGTTGCGCAGAGCTCAGTGAAGCTCGAAGGACAGGTGGTATGTTGCGCCGACTGTTGGTCTGAAGCAGACCGCAACAAGGTTGAATACGGCACAGCAGAGAATCTGTTGAACGCCAAGTCGTGCGTTGAAAGCGGAGACCCCACCTTGCTCGCGGTTCGAGAGGGAGACAAGTTCACACTCTATCAACTGGCAATAGGAAAGTTTCTTCTGCCTGGGAAGAACTGGCTTGAATTTGTTGGTAGGCGTGTTGCGGTAACCGGCACAGTACAGACCAAGAAGGACACTAGGATTATCAAGGTTGATACTCTGGCAGTGTCGGCCCCAAGCCTAGCGGAGCTAGACGCCGCAAACGTCGTCGATAAAGAAATCGAGCTAAGACTGAAAGATCTGTCTGGCGTGGAACAGACTCTCAGTGCACTTAAGGGTCGCATAGTAATCCTGAACTTCTGGGCCACTTACTGCATTCCCTGCAAAGCTGAGATGCCGGATTTAGCCGCAATCCAGAATGAGTATGCGGCTCTGGGTGTACAAGTTATTGGTGCCTCGGCAGACGAGGCTGAGAATCGCGCGAAGGTCTTGCAATTCATCAAGGAGACTAGGATTAACTTCCCAGTCTGGATGGGTGCAACTACAGCCGAGATGAAGCAATTCGGCCTTGGCTCAGCGCTCCCGGGTACTGTTGTTGTTGGCAAGGATGGGCGAATTGCTAAAGTGCTCTCGGGCGTCGTGAATCAAACCGACTTGAAGAAACAGCTTGACGCGATGCTCGCTGCTGCGGAAGCGAAGACGGCAGACGATTCGAAGAAGGAGGTACCTGGGGCGAAGAAGCGCGCCAGTGAAGTTTCTTCGGTACCGAGTTGACCGCTTTGACCCGGAGAGGGCCGCGCCGTGAGCGGGGCAGCACAAGATGTTTACAGGTGGACATATGGTGTGCGCGTCATCTCGAATCAGATTGACCGCGCCAAGTGGCGTAACACATTAACCTACAGATTTCATCCGCGAGTGACAGCGGGATTCGAATTTAACCCTTTGGCGAAAAAGGTCAGTCCGATAGCTAATCTTGTTGCTATCACGGAGACTCATCAGCGACCCGCCTTAATCGTGGGCACTAGTTCTGACCGCATCGGCACCCCATCAGGACAATCGTTCTACGCGACTGTGAGCAAGAGCTTGAAGCATCACACAGGATTGCCATTCGCTCCTTACGTGGGGATCGCCTACGGAACTTACGAGGATCGCGCGCGCGTGATTGGGGGATTGAACATCAGCGCGGGCGAGAATTGGAGTTCCACAATTCTTTTTGATGGTGTTCGCGTACATCCAGTGTTGAATTATTCCTTTGGTCGGCACCAGTTTGGCATCATCTTCGAACGTGGCCGGCATCCGGGCGCAAGTTACAGTGTTTCGTTCTAGGGAAATGCTTTCCTGTTCCCACTTCGTAGGTTTGAGGCACATAGTGAGCGGGTACCGAGGATAGGCCTAACGGTTTAACCTGTGGTGTGACAGGGCCCGAAAAGTAAGGACTTGCTTGTTCTTCGAAATCTTGACATACCCGGGAAGTGTGATCATAGTACGCATACCCCAGTCAATCGCCAGGAGTCAAAAATTATGAAGCGAATTTTTTGCGCATTCGCGCTAACAGTCGTGTTTACTTCGATAGCATTGGGTCAGGTGGCTCAACCACCTCAAACGCACAAGATGACAGACTCAAAGAAGGCCGAGATGAGTCTTTACCCGACGGCTGAGATTCAGTGGAAGGATGGCCCTGCATCTCTCCCTGCTGGGTCCAGATTTGCCGTGCTGGAGGGCGATCCTTCAAAGGAAGGGTTTTTTACTATGCGCCTTTGGTTGCCGGACGACTTCACGATTTCACCCCACTGGCACACCCAGACAGAGCATGTGACTGTCATCTCTGGAACCTTGAATGTCGGTATGGGAGAGAAGTTCGATAAAACGGCGACTCGGGCAATGCCCGCCGGGACGTTTGGCTTTTGGCCAGCCGAAATGAAGCATTTTGCATGGGCCAAGGGCGAGACGGTCCTTCAACTTCATGGCACTGGCCCATGGACGATCACTTACGCCAACGCCGCGGATGATCCTCGCAAGGTTAGGAAATAGGCACATCAGCTAACGAAGCGTATCAGTGCATTACAAGAGGCAGAAGTCTTGCGAGAGTGCGGTGACTTATAAATCTAATGCCCTAACAGGCTGCTGAAAAACCAATTGTGAAGTGCGGTGGCAAGTGCGACACCGCTTTGGATCTTCGCCGAGAAAACGTTAATAAATCCAAAGCGCCGCTGTTGTCGGCGACGCATCGCTCGCCTTGCCCGTCACAAAGCTTCCCTCAGACCACTACTACCGCAGGCATGCTTGCTACATGGCAGTGCTTCGCCGGGTCGTACAATCGGCCTCAGCTCTCAAATGAAAGACCCTCATTTAGCATGACAATAGTGATGGATATTCTATTCATGGTTAACTCCTGACGTTCCCGCCGTATCTACCTTAATCCTAACAAATAATCACCGCGGCTTTTCATAACCTCCTTGCGCGACATTCACCGCTAATCCCGCTTGACTCTCTACTCGACTAGAGGGATTAAGATGATTCCGTTCCCGCATTGCGAGGTGTCATTATCAGTATCACAGCTACAGTTGAATCTGCTCCACGCTTCTGGACCGAAGAACCTTCTCAGATAAACGGCCGCCGACGAATCCGGGCGCGGATCGGAGGACTGCACTGTTCTTTGTGCACCGGCACGATAGAAAAGGCGCTGGGTAGGCAATCTGGCGTCGATAGAGTCAGCGTTAGCCTGACCCACGAACAGGCGCTGATCGAGTACGATCCGAAAGTGGCGCGCGCCGAGGACCTGCTGCAGACGCTCAAGGATATCGGCTACACCATCTCCGATCCGAATAAGCTGCGTCCGTTTGAGGAAGAGGAGCGCGCGTTGGTGCATGAGCGCCAGCGCTTCTTGATCGGGCTGGCCGCTAGTATTGCGGCGATGGGTTTGGTGGGCTTTCCGGTCGACAGCCCATGGTTCTATCTGTGCGTGTTTTCCATTGCGAGTCTCGTCGCGTTCTCTTTCGTGGTCTTACGCGCGTACGGCTTGCGGTGGGCGATTTCTGGCACGGCTGTTTTCGCTGCCTCCGGGGCCGGCATCTACATTCTCAAGTTGCGCGGCGCGTTTGGCTCTGCCGTCCCATGGCTCGTCGGAGCACTCGCCGTATTTCTCATCTTCGGCGTGGGCGGGCACATTGTGCGCATGGCTGGCGCGGCCTTGCGGCGTGGCATCCTTAACCAGCACGTACTGGTTGAGTTCGGGGCGTTTGCCGGGCTAATCGGCGGGGCAATCGGTTTGGCATTTCATCCCCCGCACTACCCGATAGAAGCGTTTTTCGCGGTCGCGGTTATGGTGCTTACTTATCACATCTTTTCCGAGTGGTTATCGCTGATCGTGAAAACCCGCAGCTCGCAGGCAGTCAAGAAACTGCTGGACCTTGAGCCTGACGTGGCCTATGTCGTAAAAGATGGCAAAGAACAAGCGGTGCCGTTTGAGAAAGTGCGCGTTGGCGACCTGGTGCGCATCCGCCCAGGTGAGCGGGTGTCGGTAGACGGGGTGGTCGAATCAGGCGAATCGGACGTGGATGAATCGCTCGTTACTGGTGAGCCGGATCTTGTCGAGAAGCGCGCCGGAGCCAGGACCATAAGCGGTTCTCTGAACGGTCACGGCACGCTCCTAGTGCGTGTTACGGTGGTGGGTGAAGAAAGTTTTCTCAGACAAGTGATACGCAGTGTGGAAGATGCCCGGGCTCTGAAACCGGGTCTATTGCATCTTGTCGACCGAGTGCTGCAGGTGTACACACCATTCGTGCTAGTCACTGCCGCCGCCGCGACTCTCTTCTGGCTCGTCGGCCCATTGCTTGTCGGAGGTTCCCCTGATCTGCAGAGAGCGGTATTTGCCGGCCTGAGCGTGCTCGTCATGGGCTACCCCTGTGCAGTGGGCATCTCAGCGCCGCTGTCCATCGTACGCGGTGCGGGCGAAGCCGCCGAGCGCGGCATTCTGATGCGCACCGGCGAAGCCTTTCAAGCACTGCGGCGCGTGCAGCGTGTGGTTTTCGATAAAACCGGTACGCTGACTGAGGGCCATCCCGCGTTGCGGCAAATCGTTGCGGTGAGGGGCTCGGAAGAGGAGCTGCTCACATTCGCGGCAGCGGTGGAGGCGGGTTCCGAACACCCACTCGGCCGCGCAGTGGTGGAAGAGGCGTTCGAACGTGGCATCACGCCGCCGCAAGTGGAGGAATTCAAGGCGGTTCCGGGTCACGGAGTCAGGGCACGGCTTGCTGATACCAAGCTGATGATGGGCAGCCCGGCCTTTCTTGCGAGTCAACGAGTGAACACCGCAGCCCAAGAGAGACGCATTAACGAACTCGAAGCACAGGGCCTAACGGTCATCGGCGTCGCCAGGGAAGGAGTACTTCTAGGTCTGCTGGCGCTTGGTGACGCGCTGCGGCCCGACGCAGCAGATACGGTGCGCCGGCTGCACCAGCTCGGCATCCGCACGAGTCTGATCACCGGCGATAACGAGCAGGCGGCACGCCATTTCGCCGGTGCTGCGGGCATCGAAGACGTACATGCGCGCGTGCTGCCAGCCGAAAAGGCGACGCTCGTCCGCAAGCTTCAGGAGAATGCTCGCGTGGCTATGGTCGGCGATGGCATCAACGACGCGCCCGCCCTGATGCAAGCAGACGTGGGCATCGCCTTTGGAAGCGGAGCCGACATCGCAATAGAATCCGCCGACGTGATCATCCTCAACCAGCGAGTTGGCGCTGTAATCGATGCGTACGAGATCAGCCGTTACAGTTACCGAAAGATCGTGCAAAACGTGGCGCTCGCATTCACGTTCAATGGCCTGGGAATTCCGCTGGCCGCTACAGGATTGGTCCATCCGATCTGGGGCATGGTCGCCATGGCCGCAAGCGTGACAACGATCTTCATTAATTCATTATGGGGCCGCGGCGCCTATTTCTTCGAGGCAATCAAGACAGTCGGGCATGCCCAGAGCCCATCCAGCGTAAAGGCAGAAAAGAAACGGCGGCTGCCTCTGCCGGCGTCTGGTCAAGGAGTCGCCCCCGATCAGCATCCGGCGCAC
>JACCSP010000177.1 GCA_013812905.1 Pyrinomonadaceae bacterium | reverse complement strand
GTAATAGTAAACGCAAGATGTAGTCGAGAATGAATTCGTCAAATTACTTTCACGACGAGCTTCGCAACACATCGATGCACTCCGCGATTACCTGCAATTCTCCCTCTTGCGCGTCAGTCAGCTCAATGGCCTCGAACTCGGGGTTCACAGGCTTCAACGTGATCTTGGAATGGCGCCAAGAATCGTCTGCCGCGACTTTCTCGCTTTCGTAGCGCTTAACGGTATAACGCTCACCCCGTCTCGGGATCGATAGCATCGCGCATCTGGACTAATAGCGTTTTGCCCTGCCGAGTTCCGGTCACCGGCGCCGCGAACAGGCAGTACGCTCCGTTTGGTATGTCCGGCTCCATCGATCTTCCAACGACCTGCGCAACGAACATTCCCGGTCGCAAACGGTGTTTGGCTTGAACCTCTACCCACTCCCAGTTTTTATCGTCCACGTGCTGAGGATCGCTGAATGCTCCAGCCGCAACTTTAAGTGGGACAAAGGGCACGCAGGTGACAAAACGATCCTCAGGGCGCGGCTGAACCAAAGGTAGTACGGACTGATCTTGAGTTGCGTCTACAACTGGTGGCGACGAATAAGTCACGCTAAAAATCGTATCCGCCAACCACCTTTTGAAGGCTGGGTTGTCGCTGAATTGTTTGTACAGTTCGGTATGATCTGCCAACAACTCAATGAGTACTCGTTGCAGTGCCTTATCAAGTTCGAGCCTGGCATTTTGTTTATCTGAGTGTTTGATCGCGTTCTGATAGGCTTTGTCCGCCGCCACCTTTGCCGGAATCTCCTCGGCGATGACCTGCCTAATCTTGTCCGCGTCCTTCCAGTCGATATTTCCAAACTGATCATTAAAGGCTCGGAGAATGTTGCTGAGGCGATCCAACTCCGGGTTCGGGATGAATCCACCTCCGCTCGTGGGAAACCGGTTCGATCACCCCGTCCTGATCGGCCAAGGCGATTTAGAGCCCGGCGCGTACTTCGACGCGATAGCTATCCATGTCGATGGCCTCAAGAATACCCTTCGAGAGATCTGTTTCAATTGGGGCGGGTAGCTTGGGAATGAGGAAATTCAAGAAGGTCGAAAGTTTCTCCCAAGCCGGATTGCCGTAAGGCAGAACGGAGGCGAGAAAACCGTAGGTGCGCACGAAGGCCTTGGCTTTCCCCTTGAAGTCAACCTGCTTTTCTTCGTCGAGTGAGTCGATGTAAATGGCCACGCAAGCATCCAGGATGGCGTCGAGCCGGTCGCGGTCGGCATTGCCGAGGTACAGGGCAATCAGCTTATCGACTTCCTTAGCGCTATAGACTTGATAGTTTTCCAGACTGCCCTTCAGATCGTGCAGTTTGTTCGGGTCAGTCTCCTCCGCGAGGATCGTGGTCCGGTAGTAGGGCTCGAAGGCTGTCTGAATCGTATCGGAATCGTTCTGGAAGTCGAGAACAAAAGTGTCGTGCTTCTTTTGATGCGATCTGTTGAGTCGCGAAAGCGTCTGCACAGCTTTAATACCTGAGAGTGGCTTGTCAACATACATTGTGTGCAGCAGAGGTTCGTCATAGCCCGTCTGGAATTTCTCCGCGCAGATCAGGAAGCAATAAGGCTCTTCGCGAATGCGCACCGGGATAAGATTCGTGCCGAAGCCGTTGAGCGAAGCTTCGGTAACTTTCTTCCCTCCATGTTCGTGTTCGCCTGAGAAGGCAACAATAGCCTTATACGGACTCTTTCGTTCCTTGAGATACGCATTGAAAGCTTGAAAATAATCTAACGCCCGCCGGACACTGCTCGTAACGACCATTGCCCGCGCCTTGCCACCAATCTTGGTCCTGCCCAGTACCTGTTTGGTGGAAGTGGTCAACCATGATCTCCGCCTTCTCAGCGATAGCGTGGAGCTGGGATTCAACATAACGGCGTAGTTTCTTCTGGGCTTTTTTGATGTCAAATTCCGGGTCGTCTTCCACTTTCTTGATGAGCCGCTAATCACTGTCGACAGGCGTGTAGTTCTTGAGCACATGTAGGATAAAACCCTCCTGAATAGCCTGCTTCATTGTGTAGCTGTGGAAGGGCCGGTGTTTCACCTTGTCGGCTTCAGGCACGGGTTCCCCGAAAACTTCGAAATCACGTCCCTGTACTTGCCGCGAACATAAACATCGCGCAGCACGTCATCGGCGATCCCCCAAATAAAATCGGCGACCCAGTTCAGGTTGTGGCTATTCATAACACAGATGTTCTCCCCTGATTTGCAGTCGACGCAAATAGGGATATCAATTGCTGTTTTTATCCACGCGGCATTCGCTCGAAGTGATGGTTGCCTCGGCGCTCTGAGGAGGCAAGTGGTGCGTCCGGTGCAAAATCTTACCACAGAAGACGATCTCCACTTTCACGACCTTCGTCACACCGCCGCATCGAAGCTCGCAGCTATCGGAGACGACAGTGTGACCATTGCGGAGATACTCGGACACTCCAGCTTTCGCATGACCAAGCGATACACCCACGCAAGTGAGGAAGGAAGCGCAACGCGTTGGAGGTCTCGAAGAACGTGGTCACAATATGGTCACAAATAGCAAAATGGCAGGGTGGGCGCCCTGGCGTAAGTAGTTGATTTAATTGGTGGAGCAGAGGGGGATCGAACCCCTGACCTCCGCATTGCGAA
>JACCSP010000158.1 GCA_013812905.1 Pyrinomonadaceae bacterium | reverse complement strand
ACCGTCATGTCCTGGCGTGGTGTGAAGGGCGGCATTACAGCGGCAAAGTCCGGCCACGAGGTAGTCATGGCTCCCACAACCCACACGTATCTCGATTACTACCAATCGCAGGATCCGGGCGAACTGCCGGCCATCGGAGGCTTCCTGCCACTGGAGACGGTTTATGAGTTCGATCCGATCCCAGAAGAGTTAACCGCCGAAGAGGCGGGGCGCGTACTTGGCGCGCAGGCCCAGTTGTGGACGGAGTATTTACCAACCCCGGGTCACGTTGAGTACATGGCATTCCCCCGGCTCCTTGCCCTGTCGGAGGTGACCTGGTCTTTAAAGGAGCGGAAGAATTACGCCGATTTTCTCACCCGCTTGAATACTCACGAAGAACGTCTGCGGTACCTTAACGTCAACTTCAGATCCATAAAAACTCCGCCGAATAAGTGACGCTTAGATTGCGTAACATGGCTGGCCAGAGCTATAATGTGTTGAGTGACTAGGAATCCAAAGCTCCCGCCGCCTCCGTCACTGCGCAAGTGACGGGCCGAGCCAATCGCCTCCGCTTTTTCCACTCAGTGGTTTACTATTCCAAGTAACAAGCATTTAGCCGTAAAAGTAGACCTCAGGCCCAAGATACCGCCAATAGCAGTCTAGCCGCCAATTTCCGGGATTGGCGGCGCAATTGAGCTTTCGGCAGCTTTTTAATTGAACAGAGGAGAATTGAATGAGGACGCAAACAAATTGGCAACGAATTGGATCACTTGTCTTGATGACAATTGCCCTGCTTTTCATCGTTGATACTCAAGCATCTGCACAAAAGAAAGATTACAAACCGGGCGAGAAAATCGAGTACAAAAGTTCCGGGTATCCCGAAATATGGGAAGAAGCCACCTTTGTCAGAGCGACTCCCGACGGCTCGCAACCGATTATTCGGCAAATGCCGAACGAATTTCACAAGGATGGTTTTCAAAGGGCAGCAAGCTGGGCGGATATTCGCGCGGTGTCAGCAAAACCTAATAAAGTGCCAGTTGGTACTAATCAAAATGAAAACCCGGTAAATGCTACCGGAGCCGACAACAGAACCACGTCGGAAAAAACAAATGATTTCGGCAGTGGTCTAATGACGCAAGCCGAAGTTCTCAGTTTCTTAGAAACAAAGCTTGGCGATAAACCATTTCAAAACCCGCGCCGCGAAGAGATCAAGAAAGAAGTCGCTGAAATGATTAAAGCGCGCGGTTTGGATTTTCGTTTCAGTTCATCAGATACGGCCTTTTACAACAAACTCGCCAAATACGGCGCAACCAGCGACATCACTTTTCCGCTCAGAGATAACTACGGCGTGCCGCCCAAACAAGACTGGCTGATGGGCGCGTGGAAGTTAGGCAAAATCGGCGCGGCAGTTGATTATGTGAGAAACAATCGTGTTTACCGGCAAGGTGAAATCGCCGTCGGCAATGTGGGAACGTTGACGCTCAATGCGAACGGCACTTACGTCTGGAAGTCGGCAACGGCTCAATCTACAAACGGCAAATGGCGCGAAGCGACCAAGGAGGAAATGAAATCGCAAGGCGGCGATGGCATCGTTTTGCTCAAGGCAAAAACCGGTTACGACTGGATTGTGACGAAAGACCGCCAGACTAAGCTCACAGGAGAATGGATCTCTATTTCTGAACTCGGCACCCGGCAAATAAACGAATACGGCTCACGCGGCGGCAAAAAGTGAAGGCGTCGCGTTTCTGTAACCGCGCTGCCGAACAAGTAGCTGGAGAGGACGGCGAATAGTGCGGTTTTCATCCGTGGGACTTGCGTGGTAATCAGGTTGTCCCTGAGCTCCAGACTACATGTCTCTCCTGATCAATAGGATGATTATGACGAAAGAATCTCAGGCTAGATTGACTCTTACGCTTTTCATCATCGCGGCTGTTTTGGCGTTCGCTGCCGCACTGATCGGGTATATGCGTAGCGGCGAGGTCAGAATCTCTTTAATTGCTGCAGGAGTGTTTCTGGTTGTGTTTGGCTTCGGGGCTAAGAGCCGCATGAGGCCAAGCAAGTAAAAGATTAGGTTCAATTTCTCACGGCCAGACACAGAGAATATAGTTACATGATTTGCGGAGAGATAGGTGCAAGATCGTCGTCTTAGCCTAAGCCGCAATCTATCGAGTCGCTCACGTGACTACCTCAGCCTGCCTGTCCTCATGATGCTTGCGCGGTCTCTTCGATGATGCCGTTCGCGCCAGTCGGCAGGTTGGCTCAGGGTTGGATTGCTTTCATTGGTAAGTTGTATAAGCGAACACATGAGTAAAGATAATGACTCCATGTGGCGGTGGTTGTGCTTCTTTATCGGAGGTTTTTGCGGCCCGCTACTCGGCAGTTTTTTGCACCGATGGCTCCCTCTCCATTTTGCTGTAGGTCTTGCGTTCTTTGTTATGTGGTTCATTGTAGGTTTGATCTTAAGCTGGATGTCTTTGACGCCGAAATGGAGTTTTGCGCGACGGATCGGCGCTGGTGCTTTAGGAGCTGCTACTGCTGGAGTGATAGCCTTCTTTTTCCCTTGGAAGTAAGCAGAGAGCGCGGTAGGCTCATCTACCCCGCAGTTCTATAATCGCTTGCGGCGGACTCGGTTGAATGTGGCGGTTATTGAAAAGTGAACGCGAAGGTTGAGTGGAATCGCTCGCCGCTGAAGCAGAATTTGAAGGCACCTAGAAAGAAAATCCGCCGATACAACCGCGCTAAATTTTAGTAAGGTTATAGGCCGTAGGCACTTTGACTCAATAGCACAAGTGTGCAAGTACTTCCTGAGCGCCAACTCCATGTGCCGATTAGCCTACTCAACAAACCCGTCTGCTACGGCAGGCGACTCTGAAGTTTTTAAAATATGAAAAACCAATCAATCAGATTACTAGGCGCCGCATTCGCAGTTGTTTTGACATTCAGTGTGCACGCCGTAGGGCAATCGCAATACAGTTGGCTTGATGACAAGCCGTTGCCGAGTTGGAGCGAGCGAAGTCGGGCGATTCTGCAAACCAAAAAAATAGCGCAACCCGAATTGACGCGATGCCGCAATATCATTCGTCCCGCGACACTTCCGGTTGATCGACTTTTGACTAAATACAATTGGACGCTCGTCGGCGACGCACAAGTTTTTGGCAAGAGCACTGCTGTTACCGTGGCCCAGGGATTTGACGGAATGTGCCGCCTGCGCGGATTTCAAACTTTTGTGTTTGTCGGAAACCTTGTGGCGGGAACATTATCGCCAGGACCGATGGACTCGCGTACCGACGGTTCACTGACAAACGTCAAACTGCTCTCGGAAACGAGTCTCGTCGCCGATTACATTCGTTATAAAGGAACGGACGCGCTGTGCTGCCCATCGAAAATAGACAGAGTTACGTTCAAAATCGAACGAGACGGGCGAAACTGGCTTTTGAAGCCGGACTTTGTGACCGAAGCCGCTTACCATATCAGCGTCGCTAAGGAGACTTCGGATGCGGCGGCTTTGACCGGAACAGTTTGGCGTTGGGACAGTTTGCAAACTCCGGTGGAAAAAATAACCGTACCAAATCCCGCCAATTACACGCTCGAATTAACCACCGACGGAAAGGCGCGAATTTTAGCCGACTGCAATCGCGGCAACGGGACGTATAAACTTGACGGACAATCGCTTAGGTTTTCCGCTTTCGCTACGACGCGCATGGCTTGTGCGCCGGGTTCGCGGGAAAGCCGTTTTCTGCAAAGCCTCGACGCGGCGCGAATTTACAAAATCGAAGGCGCTGATTTGTACATTGACCTTTTAGCCGATTCGGGCACGATGAAATTCGTCAAAGCTAATCGCTAAATTCCGAAACGAGAAGGTGACCTTTGGGAAAAACAAAATTGAAAAGCAATCGAATACGATAATGCTTACATTTATGTCCTTAATAGCCGTAAGCGGTTGGTTTGCGTTGGGACTGCAATTTTACCTCCTGCTCGTCAATCCGGTTTTCGGTGACTTAACGCCTGTCCAAAGAACGGTCAAGTTTTTTAGCTACTTCACAATTTTGTCGAACTTGCTTGTCACGTTGAGTCTCACGATCTGTTTGCTGATGCCGCAATCCGGCTTGCGCAAGTTTTTTTCACGCCCCACCGTAAAGTCAGCTATCGCGGTTTATATTACGATAGTTGGAATTGTGTATAGTTTGGTGCTGCGCCAACTATGGAAACCTGAAGATTTTCAATTGGTTGCCGACGTGATACTCCACGATGCTATTCCGATAATGTATGCTTTGTATTGGTTTATCTTTGTGCCGAAAGGCGAACTGAACTGGAAAAATCCAATCTTGTGGCTGATTTTTCCTTTGATTTACCTGCCATATACTTTGATTCGCGGAGCTGTGTCCAACCAATATCCGTATCCCTTTGTCGATGTCAGCCAGCATGGATATTCCACCGTGTTGTTTAATGGCGTGATGCTGATTGTCGGCTTCTTTGTGATGGGCGAAATCTTTGTGGGAATCGATAAATTGATGAGCCGAACTTCAATTCAAAACACCAGTTGACAGAGGCAGCAGGTGCGACTTCTGTTTCTCACACGAGGAGATGGGGACGGGTAGATTGGGGGACGCGGGAAGGGCGACGTAGGAGAAGATACCCAGAATAGCACGTGCTGATTTTGCCCCCGTCTCTCCGTCCCCTCGCCTCATCATTTCCCCGTCTTTTTGGAACTGAACGCCATTTGCCGCGTGTAAAGGGCTAAAATCTTTCCGGAGGATTTCCGTTCATGACAATTAGAAGCGTCTTTTCTCTCTTGATCTCCCTGTTTCTAACAGGCGCAATCGCGTTAGCCCAGCAGATGCCAGCGCCGTCCACTCCACCTGCACCGCCCCCGCCAGGCGAACCTTTTGGCCAGTCGTTTTCCCTGTTCAGTGACGGCGGCAGCTTCCTCGGCGTTTATGCGGAGGACATTAACAAAGAGAACATGGGTCGCTACGGTCTGCGCGAAGCGCGAGGCGCCGGCATTACCAGCATCGTAAAAGACAGCCCGGCCGAAAAGGCCGGCCTGAAGAAAGACGATGTGATTCTGCGATTCGACGGTGAGAGTGTTACCAGTGTCCGGAAATTGAATCGGTTGGTATCGGAAGTTGCTCCGGACCAGACGGTACGACTCGGTATGAATCGCGCTGGCTCGGAGCAGGAAGTTACCGTGACAATCGGCAAACGCAAGGACTCCATGGACGCGCTGCATAAGTTGCAGGGACTGAGTGGCAAGTTGGAGGGACTAGAGGGCCTGATGGCCCCGGGAGCGAGGGTCTGGAAGTGGGAAGGACCCGACTCCAATAACGACGGTTTCGTGTTCGCCTTCGGCAACAACCGGCGCATCGGCGTGAGCACGACGCAGTTGACGAAGCAACTTGCTGAATTCTTCGGCGTCGCTGATGGAAAAGGAGTGCTGGTGACTTCCGTCGGAGATGACAGTCCGGCCG
>JACCSP010000157.1 GCA_013812905.1 Pyrinomonadaceae bacterium | reverse complement strand
TTGTCCCCTCAACATGACAGCTTGGAAGCTGATCATTGGTGCCTACGAGCCCTGCGAATGAAGCAGGGTTTCGAAATTCGTAAACGTGTTTTCCGTTCAGAACGCCTCGTGAATGCACGAAAGCACACGCTTTCAGACGAAAGCTGGAAACGGATTACTCCCTATTTCGATTGATTAGGCGAACCGAGGAGGGTGGTACGGATTGTTAGGCGGTGCTGAAAGAATCGAGATGTTTTGTCGGAAAGTGGGCGGCAAGCTTAGTTCTGCGTTACCGGAAGTGATGAATAGGGGGCTCGGCATCACATGCGTGCAGCAGCAGAAGCAATCTTCATCTCTGGGTGGAGGATCTGATCGTTGCTCTCTTTCAGGATCGCTTGAGGCTGAGAGTGCAACTGTTCCAGAAGATTCACGGCTATTCGCTTGCGGCGGAAGAGTAGCAGACGCACTTATTGCCATTACTCCGACGGCTTCCTCGCTGCATAGTTGCGGAAAAACAAGGTCAACTCCGGTATGAAGCAGGAACAGCAACGCTACTGCGCGCAGGAGTCGTCCCTTTCGTAACTTGCCAATGTTCCAGCCTGACTTCATCAGAGAGATTTACCCTGTATACTTGTAGCATATCCGCACTTGGACGGTCAAAAAGGATAATCAGGTCCAGGCTTCATATCTGGCTTATGAGTCCTCGCTTACTACTTCATCAACGTTCTTGGGCTAAACTACGCCCTTTCGATTCCACTGATGGCAAAGCGCGGAAGACTACAAACAACTCTTGAGGTCGCCCTTGCACGCACAATCATCTCCGGGCTGGGGGCGTTGCCGCGTCCGGCCGCAGTTGCCTTTGGCCTGGCATTGGGCCGGATTGCTTATCTGCTGCCCGGAGGACTAAACCGCACGGGGCAACGTAATCTACAGCTCGCCTTTCCGGAGAAGAGCGAGGCCGAGCGGCGGCAACTTCTGCGGGGAAGCTTTGAGAATCTTGGTCGACTGCTCGGTGAATTTTGCCAACTCCCTCGCGCTACCCCGAAGGCGCTGCGCAAGCTGATCGAGTATGACCAGGTTGGTTTGGCCCATTTGCGGGAAGCGGAAAAGAACGGTCGCGGAATAATCTTTTTAACCGGCCATGTCGGCTCCTGGGAATTGCTGAGTTTTGGATGGTCGGCCCTCGAGTATCCCATCAGCTTTCTGGTTCGACCGATAGACAACCCGCGCGTCGAAGAAATAATCGAGAAGATCAGAACTCGCTTTGGCAATCGCGCTATCGACAAGAAGAGCGCTGCGCGTCAGTCGCTGCGGGTGCTGCGCGAGGGCGGCACGCTGGGGATTCTTTCCGATCTCAACTCCCACCCACACGAAGGAGTTTTCGTACCTTTCTTTGGCAAACTGGCCTGCACTACGGCGGGCATTGCGACTCTCGCGCTGAAAACCAATGCGGTAGTGATTCCAACTTGCGCCGTCTGGGATCAGAAAAAAAAACGTTACTTCTTTCACGGCGACCCGCCGGTCGAGTTGGTGCGCACCGGCGATCATCGCAAGGATGTCGAACTCAATACCGCGCGCTTTGCTGCGGCAATGGAGCGGATGGTCAGGCTTTATCCGGAACAATGGTTGTGGATTCACAAACGCTGGAAGACGCGGCCGGAAGGGGAGCCGGATCTTTACGAGTAGGCAGACGGCAGGCGCAGGAGGCGGGAGGCGACACGCAGGATTGGTTGCTCCCTTTTGCTGCGGCTCTGACGCCTCCCTTGCGGAAAGCCTATGGCTTTCCGCGCACTATTCTTAAACTTTGAGGCTACGCCTCTGGATGCGGAGGCGTAGCCTCAAGCCTTATTTGGAGTCCCGGAAAGGCAGAGCCTTTCCGCAAGGGAGGCGGCAGAGCCGCACCGAAAGGGACCAACTACTCCAGGTTATGCAGGCAGATTTGCCTTGTATTTATTGCCTCCTGCCTCCAGATTTCGGCCTTCCCTTATCGCTTCGTCAGGCTTTCGCTATACTCCTCCCGGTTCAACCAGAGTTCTTATGCAAGCTTCCGCCGAGCAACGATTCAAAGGTGCGCGCCCCAATCAGGAAACGGTCGAACGCGCGTATACCTTTGCTGACCTTTCAGCTTATCCCCTGAAGAAGCGCTTTTTGATTAGGGCGGCAGACCTCGGCTTCTTCGTTCTTATTAAACTGATTGGGCTGACCGTGCGGTTTGAAGTTAAAGGGTGGGAAAACTGGGAGACTACTTCCCGCGATGGCTTACCCATCTACACTTGCTGGCACAACCGTGTGTTTCTCTCAACGTACTTCTGGCGTCGACGGCGCATCGTGGTGATGACCTCGCAGAGTTTTGATGGCGAGTACATCGCCCGGTTCATACAAAGATTTGGCTATGGTTCTGCGCGCGGTTCGAGTACGCGGGGTGGCGTGGGAGCAATAATTGAGATGGCTCGACTGATGCGTGCCGGCTGCCCCACGGGTTTCACGATCGATGGTCCCAAGGGTCCCAGGTATGTAGCCAAGATGGGGGCAGTGCTGCTCGCGAAGAAGACTGGACAGCCGATCCTGCCATTCAATATTACGGCTTCCAGTTTCTGGTCGGCACGGAAGAGTTGGGACCAGTTTCAGGTGCCCCGTCCTTTTGCACGGGCTCGGGTAGACATTGCCAAGCCAATTCATGTCTCTACGGACGCAGATGAGACGGAGCTGTTAGCGAAGCGTGATGAGCTCCAGCAGGCGCTCGACGAAATCAGTCGTCATGGCGAGGAGTGGCAAAGCAGTCGCTCATAAATAACTTGGGAGACACGTGTGCCGCCGTCCACTTGAGCCCAGCTCGGTCAGATCCGGGAGCGGTAGCGACCCGGGTTGTTAATCGTTGGGGTCGCTACCGTCCCCGTTCGACAGATTCCGAATAGGACAAAACGCAATCTTGGCACAGGCAACTCGAGAGGCAGGTTACCGCAGCGGTTATGTGGCTTTAATCGGCCGCCCCAACGCGGGCAAGTCGACCTTACTTAACCGACTGGTGGGCCAAAAGCTTGCGGCTGTTTCAAACAAGCCCCAGACGACTCGCTTCCGGATTCAGGGCGTGATCACCCGACCCGATGGTCAGATCGTCCTGGTGGACACGCCCGGTGTTCACAAACCCGGATATGAGATGAATCGCCGGATGATGTCGACGGTGCAGGACGCCCTGCTGGGCGTTGACCTGGTCTGCCTGATTCGGGATGCTTCGGTAAGAACCGGCAACGGGGATCGATTCGTTTTGAACTTAGTCCAAAAGTCAGACAAACCCGCGCTACTCTTACTCAACAAGATCGACAAACTTAAAGACAAGTCGGACCTGCTGCCGCTGATTGATTCCTACCGCAACGAATATCAGTGGCAGGAGATTGTGCCCATCTCTGCTTTGCGGGGGAGTGCTTTGGAGGTGGGGCTCGTTCAAATGATCAAGCATCTGCCGGAATCCGAACCTCTCTTTGGCGAAGACGAGCTTACCGATCAATCGGTGCGTTCAATGGTCGCTGAGATCATTCGCGAGAAGATTCTGCAGACGACGGAAGAAGAGATTCCTTATGTCACCGCGGTGGTAACTGAAAAATGGGAAGAGGTGCGCGAAGACTTCACGCGCATCTACTGCGCAATATTCGTCGAGAGGCCGTCGCAAAAGAAGATCATTGTCGGCAAGGGCGCATCACGTTTAAAAGAGATTGGCATAGGCGCACGCAGAGAGATCGAAGACCTTCTGGGGCATCGGTGCCACTTGGAATTATTCGTGAAGATCGAGGAAGAATGGCGCAATAAAGAACACCTGCTGGATGAAATGGGCATCGGCCGGTAGGCCACGTTTCCTGGCAGGCTGAGGAAAAAGTAGAACGATTCCCGAAATCACCCGAACGGTGCGTAAAGAGGACTTTATGTGGAGTCATTTTGCGCAATTTCGCGGATCGTCGTGCTCTGGGAAGCCGATGGAAGACATTGAACACTCTGAAAGAACAACAACAGTTGTGGTACGGCATCGATCTCATTATTACGACCGAGGCTCGCGAGGCTGTGGAGTACGCCCTTATGGAGGCTGGCGCGTTGGGTACGGAGACTGATGAAGCTGACTCTGGCCTTCTTAGCGTGACGGCATACTTCGATAAGGTACCTACATGTGAACGCGTGCGAGTGGAGCTAAAAGAAGCGCTGCGAATTTACAGCCTGCCGTCCCCATCTGTTCGCGATATGAAGCTGCGCCAAATTGCTGACCAGGACTGGCTTGGCGATTGGAAGCAGAACTGGCAGCCGGTCAAAGTGGGTGAGCGGTTCATCATTGCGCCGCCTTGGAGCGAAATTCGGGATGCGCTCGACCATATTGTGATTCGCATCGAGCCTGGGATGGCCTTTGGCACGGGCACCCACGAAACCACTCGTCTCTGTCTCGCTGCGATCGAAACGCATTTTGACGGCGGGAGTTTTCTCGACGTCGGGACGGGTACGGGTATACTGGCAATTGCGGCAGCGAAGCTATTTCCCGATGCTCGCGTTGAGGCTTGTGACACGGATGCTGCGGCGGTTGGGATCGCGGCAGAGAATGCGCAACTCAACGGAGTGCCAGACATCGTGTTTCGGGTGGGAAGTGTTGGGGAGGGCCGGACAGCGTCAGCCAATTTCGTTTGCGCCAATCTCACTGCCGACCTGATCACACAGATTCTTCCCACCTTAATTGGCGCGACCTGCGGCCGGCTGGTTCTTTCCGGTCTTCTCGATTTTCAGATGGACCCCCTCCTCGAACGTCTTCAGGAACTTGGGCTGTCTGAAGCACGCGAAGTTGTCAGAGAAGGCGAGTGGGTTTGCATCGTGACTTTAAATCGTGGTTTAACACAATGACTCGTCGCAGATTCTACGCGTCACCTGAGGCATTCAGCTCTGATCTCAAAAGCCTGGCACTGCAGGCTGAAGAGGCTCGACACCTCCGCGACGTGTTGCGCTTGAGGGGAGGTGACCGGGTCCAAGTTTTCGATGGCGCCGGGAAAGAGTTTGTTTGCACGATCGAGGAGAGTCGCAAGGATACGGCACGATTGAGGGTTTTGGCCGAGGTCGCTCCCGCCCGGCCCGAATCACCGTTACAATTGACCCTCGCGGTCGCCCTTCTGAAGAGCGACAAGTTTGATCTGGTTGTTCAAAAGGCAACCGAATTAGGTGTCGCTCGCGTCGTGCCGGTAGCAACCAAGCTCGCGGACATTCGTTTGCGCAATGACTCTGACGCGAACAAGCGGGTCGAGCGCTGGCAACGGATTGCCATGGAGGCGTCCAAGCAGTCGGGTCGCGCAGTCGTACCAGAAGTCACCCATCCAATTTCCTTGGCCGGGCTGCTACAGGCTTCCGACGCTACCGGGCAACGGAGGTTAGTGTTCTCTGAGCGCAACGGACAATCGCTGTTGGAAATGAAGGACATTCAGGATGCCAATCAATACCAAATTACAGCGCTTATTGGTTCAGAAGGTGGGTGGACTGATGAAGAGCTCACTTTGGCACGCGCCAATAGCTGGGGTGTAGTCACGCTGGGCGGACGAACGCTGCGGGCCGAAACCGCCGCTATCACTGCTGCGGTGTTGTTGCAACACCTTTACGGCGATCTGAGCTAGCGATCTTCTCCGGCGCCTCCGGCGCTCGCAATTCCTTGGGCGTCTTAACCAGGTTGCGATCGACAACATGAACGATCCACGAACTACACGAGCCAAACACGAAATCCTGTTAGTGCCGTTTCATGTAATTTCGTGGATCGTGCTTGACGGCATATGGGCTGGTGCGAGAGCTGCGCTTTTTCAAGCTTGGATACTAGCCGCTCTTACACGCCTTGAACCAGCTAGATCGCGGGCGCAGAATCACTGAATCCTGGGCTACAAGTGGTCAGCATGAATCAAGTGTAGTGGAACAAACAGTAAAAGAGTGTCGTTAAGATGATTATCATTCTCAGGAAGGAACCCGCATTCACATGGCTCTGAGCAAGGATGAGGCAATTCGAAAAGCACGCCAGGATCTGGCCCACCGGCTGGGTATCCGCGAAAGCGATATTGAAACCCGGGCTGTGGATGATGCGGACTTTCCCGACACGGCTCTGGGGGCGCCAGTCGCGGATGAAATGAGCGGGCAAATGATTACGCCGGGCTGGCGCATTGGGTTGCGCGCCAATGGCCAAACCTGTGAGTATCGAGCGAACCAGCATCAGGTGCGGCTCTATAATTATAAGGGGGCGAGTTACCGGATTTAGGTTTCAAGTCCCAGGTTTCGGGTTACACGTTCTAACGCGAAACTCCGAAACCCGAAACTGGAGTAGCAATGAACCGCAACAAGTTTATCCTGCAGATCTCGCTTGCCATTTTCCTGATCCTCATTGCCGCACTCGCCGGCCAGCTCCGCAAGGTGCAAAAAGAGTGGCGCTCGGCAGTCAGGATTATGCCCGGCGCTTCAGAGCCCTACGTCGTTTTTGATCCGAACCAGATTGATGACATGCGAGAGAACAGCGCGCCGGAGGTGCTGGTAAAGTTTCGCCCCGGCGTGTCCGGAGATGCGATCACCAAAATCGCCTCACGGCTTAACGATCGCGTGGAAGACGAGATTGAATCCGTATCGGGTCTGGCGGCGATTGACGACCTGGACAATATCGAAGCGGAATTAATCGCTGCCGAGTATCGAGCGCTGCCGGAGGTTGAGTATGCGGAGCCAAACTTCGAGATTAGTTTGAATCACGATGGTGGAGGATTTGAACACCTACATCCGAATGACGAGCGCTTTTCGGAGCAGTGGGCTCTGGATAATGATGGGCGGAGCGGCGGTAAAGAAGGTGCGGATATCGGAGCGTTGCGAGCGTGGGCAACAACCACCGGCGCTGAGAACATCGTTGTCGCTGTGCTCGATAGCGGAGTTGATTACACGCACAGCGACTTACAAAATAACATCTGGATTCGACCTGACAATATCGAACAGTACGAAGATCGCCAGCTAGGGTCAATCGAGGACGTTCATGGCTACAACGCCGTCGACAATAGTGGTGATCCGATGGATGAGAATGGTCACGGTACCCACTGTGCCGGAATTATTGGCGCTGAAGGTGGGAACAAAATAGGCATTAGCGGTATCAACTGGAAAGTTAAGATTATGCCGTTGAAGTTTATGAACGCCATCGGTTTTGGAAATGGGAAAAACGCAATCGAAGCGATTAATTACGTGATCGATCGCAAACGTGCTGGAGTAAATGTACGCGTAATTAGCGCCAGCTGGGGAACCAGGCTGCCATCCCGAGCACTCGAGGATGTCATCCGCAGAGCTCATGAGGCGGGAATACTGTTCGTGGCGGCGAGTGGCAACGATGGTGTAAACACAGACCAGCTGCCCCAGTATCCTGCCGGTTATAACCTGGGGAATCTAATCAGCGTCGCCGCGCTAAATCGCAAGGACGAACTTGCGTCTTTTTCCAATTACGGCGCTAACCGTGTCCACCTTGCGGCGCCTGGTTCAAATGTTTTGAGTACCTGGCTCGGCAACGGATATGAGGAACATTCAGGGACTTCGATGGCTACTCCCATGGTGGCTGGCGTTGCCGCTCTGGTGCTGTCAAAACGGCCCCAGCTCTCAGTTGACGAGTTGCGGTCCACTCTACTCAGGGCCGTCGACAAAATTTTCCACCTGAACGAAAAAGTTTCCACCGGCGGGCGAATCAGCGCTGCCAAGGCCGTCAGTGTCGAGTAGCGTCCCCTGCCGATCGTGCGTCAACTCCTTGGGGTGCGGCGACCTGTCGCCGCTTTGGGTGTGCGTCGGTTTGAGCCTACGTTTTTATCACCGCAAAGTCCGCATCGCAGCGGACCAAAGCGCCGACAGGTCGGCGCACTCCAAGGAGGATCTCATTAGATTTGGCAGTATTTCTTTAGCCTGAAGGAGGGCGGTGGGCCCTCAGGTCCCTGGTTCGGAGGGGCGTCCGCTTGCCTTGATGGCGCTGCATGCCTGATAATTACTTTAGAATGACTATTCCCAACTGTAAAAAACCAGACCTGATCTTTTAGGGAGATAACGAGTGAAAGCGGAATTGCTCGAATTAGTCGCTTTACAAAAACTAGACACAAGCATACGAAGACTACAAACAGAACTGGAAGCCATTCCTCAAAAGCGCGCGGAGATCGAAAACGAGTTCGATCGGCGCGCTTTTGAAATTCGGGCGCTCGAAAATCGCCGCGACGAGGCGAAGCATACTCGTGCACGCCTGGACACCGAGATCGCCGAGCAGCGCTCCCGAGTGGAACGAGCTGAACGCAATCTGATGTCTTCAAAAAAACAAGACGAATATACCGCTGCAATCCGCGAAGCCGACGCCGCCCGGAAACAAATCTCAGTATTGGAAACTCAAACTCTCGAACAGATGGAAATTCTGGAGGAGGCTGAAGCCGCACTGACCGAACGTGCGGCGGAGGTCGCCAGCCTAAACTCTGATCGAGAGACAAGGCTGGAAGCCTTTGACGAGGAGACGCGTCAGCAGGCGACCCAGCTCGACTCAATCCGTGCCGAACGCGAGCGCGTTTTTAATACGCTGCCTAAGCCGATGAGCGCCCACTACAAACGGATTAGCGTTCGCATTCGCGATGGAGTCGCCGTAGCCGAGGCTCGCAACGGAGCTTGTATGGCTTGCTTTATGGCTCTCCGGCCTCAGGCAATGTCGCAGGTCCGCCGTGGCGAGGAAATTGTTACGTGTGAGAACTGTAACCGTATCCTTTATTACGGTCCGGCTGATTCAGCAAAAACCAACTCGACGTCAGTGCAACCGAAAGTCGCACACACTTAGTTCCGTCCCAAACAACACAAGTGGCATTCGCTTGACGGTGGAGTTTCGTGTGTCTCTTCCGGAGCCGGCAAGTCTCAGCGATCCCTTAACCATTCACTCCAGACGTCTGCGGCTACAGACCTGAGCGAGTCTAAACAAACAAGAGGGCGGAGGGCTGGGTAATATGCGGGTACTGGTAACCGGAGGCGCCGGCTACATCGGTAGCGTTGTTACTGAGGAACTGGTTAAGGATGGCCATACGGTGGTTGTCTATGACAGTCTCTATAAAGGACATCGACAGGCGGTCGCCGCGGGAGCGGATTTGGTTCAAGCAGATTTGATGGATGCCGCAACCTTGCGGACGACTCTTGCTGACCGTCAAATCGACGCCGTTGTTCACATGGCAGCGGATTCGCTCGTTGGAGAGTCGTGCGCGCATCCGGCCAAGTACTATCGCAACAATATGGCCGCCGGACTAGTGCTGCTCGATGCTATACGCGAAGTAGGTGTCAACCGCATGGTTTTTTCATCAACCGCGGCAACTTATGGCGAACCCGAGAAACAGCCAATAGAAGAAAACGCTCCGAACACACCAACCAACCCCTACGGAGAATCGAAGCTGGCATTCGAGCACGCGATGCGTTGGTATGACGAAGCATACGGTCTTCGCTATGCGACTTTGCGCTACTTCAACGCGGCCGGAGCCAGCGAGAACTTCGGTGAGTCGCACGATCCCGAAACGCACATCATACCCATCGCCTTGGAAGCCGCTGCGGGCCGCCGTGCCTTAGTCGAAATATACGGTGAGGACTATCCTACCCGTGACGGCTCTTGTGTGCGCGACTATATTCACGTCATCGATCTGGCGCGAGCACATATACTCGCTCTCAAAGTTGTGGAGCAAGGGAGTCGGATCTACAACCTGGGGTGCGGTGGTGAAGGCTACAGTGTGCGCGAGGTAATTGAGACTGCGCGCGACGTGACTGGGAAAGACATTCCGATGCTCATTGCGCCAAGACGCGCGGGCGATCCGGCCGTCCTGGTTGCGAGCTCTGAAAAGATCAAGCGCGAACTAGGTTGGACGCCTCAGTACCAGGATTTGCGGGTAATCATTGAATCAGCCTGGCGTTGGATGCTCGCCCACCCAAATGGTTACGAGGCGTGAGTCGTGGCCGGGTGAGACCCTACGCTTGGCCTCGCCGAAGTCAGTGTAGTTTAGCGGATCGATCGCTGTGCCCAAGCCGTTGTTCAAGTTGCGGCCCTGGTGCTCTGAGCATATAAGACATTCTTGCCGCGACTTTAAACCCGTAACAGTTTGGTTGTAGCATTCTTGCCCAAACATTTGCGGCAATCGCCAGGGAGGAAGGTATGGCGAAGAAAACAACCCCTACGGAAAAAGCTCACCTCAAACGAACTGCCGGGAAACAAGGACCAGCTATCTCGGTAGAAGAGTTTCTCGCTCTCAAAAACCCCAAAGGCGATCTGATCCTCACGGTAGATGGCGAACACGTCTCGCTGACTTCGCTTGATCGAGTTTACTGGCCTGATGAGAAGATCACTAAGTTTGATCTGCTCCGTTACTACATTGAGATTAGTTCCTACCTGCTCCCTTACTTGAAAGATCGACCGGCCATACTGCAACGCTGGCCGCGAGGCATTAATGCGCCGATGTTTTTTCAGCAGGATCTGGAGAGCGCGCCGCGATTCGTTAAGTCTGTCCGGCTAACAAACCAGGAAGGACGTGAACTTGATTACGCTGTTTACACGACGACAGCTTCCCTCCTCCACTTCGTAAATCTGGGAACCATCGAACAGCATCCCTGGCATTCAACAGCCAAAAAGCTTTCGAAGCCCGATTGGATTGCACTCGACCTCGATCCCAAAAAAGCGCCTTGGGAAAATGTGCTGGAAGTAGCGTTAGTCACCAGGCAGGTCTGCGATGAAATCGGGTTGAAGGCTTTTCCAAAGACCTCCGGGTCATCAGGAATTCATATCTACCTGCCACTAAAACCCACTAACGGATATGAAACGATTGCGGAGTTCGCAAAGCTACTCGCAGGAGAGATTGCGCGGCGAGTTCCAAAGATTGCCACGGTCGAACGCTCGTTGGCGAAGCGTAAGCACAACCAGGTGTATGTGGACTGGATGCAGAATGCGCGCGGCAAGAGCTTGGCTTCTGTTTACACGACACGAGCTAAATTGAAAGCGACTGTCTCCATGCCGGTGTCCTGGCAACAAATCGAAAAGGGTGTAAAGATCTCAGACTTCACTCTGAAAAATGTGCCTACGCTTTGCCGAAAGGCCGGTGACGTCTGGGCAGAATTCTTTGCCAGCCGGCAGACACTGAAACGCGCTAAATAACAGGTGAGAAACTGAGCTTTGATCGCTGAGCCCTAAAAGTATTGCAATGAATTACGATCGAGGAAAGAGCCGTCGCGAAAAGACGTTCCCGGCGGCTCGTTTCTTTCCACAAGTTGGTTAAGGTTGACTCCGTCTACCCAAGGGTGTGGCATGACTTCTGCACCGAATCCGAAATACGAGAGCGTAGATACCGTTCTGCGCCAGGAAGTTTCGCCCTTTCACTTCATCGCCTTGTCTGTGTGTTTACACAGAAATAGTGAATTCTCCCCCTTAATCTATTGATTCTTTTGAAATCACCTTTCAAGACGTAACTCCCCGACGCCTTTTTTTTGTTGTGTTGTCTTTCTGAGAGAGGCGTTTTTCGCCGCCAAAGCTACTCGGATTGCTCGATTTTTCGCCTATTTCCGCCCGAATACAGTATTGACACATTGGGTGTTCAACATGTATCATGCTCACGCAACGGTGTTGGGCACCTAGCTTTATGCCTCATTGCCTGCCAATAAGCCAGGTTCGGCGCTTTGCTCGACAATGAGAACTCAGGAGGTCGAAACGCCCCACCAATAAGCCTGTTGGTATCCCTTTCTGCCCGACTGTGCCTTTGATCAAAAGATCACACGGAAATGTTTCTGACTGGCAATGGGTCGCGGCTCACCCAAGTACATACGTGAAAAGCGTCTCTTAAGCTTTTCGCTTCAACTACAGGAGAAACATCCATGCGGTCCGTTATTCGAATGTCCAGCATTACCTTCGCGACCTTACTACTTAGCTTGCTCGTATTTGCTTCGCAAAGCGTCCAAGCTGCAACTCTCACTGTTTCAACAACAGCTGACGCCGGCGCCGGTAGCTTGCGGCAAGCGATCACAGACGCTACCACTAACGGCGCAGCGAACACTATCACCTTCAACATCCCACTGACTGACCCCGGGTACAACAGTACGACCAATCGGTTCACAATCACTCTCGTAAGCCAGTTGCCCGACCTTCCTTTGTCGCCATTAACGATAGACAACACGACGGGCAGAGGCGTAACCGTGAAAGGCAACAGCACCTTCCGCATCTTCACCCTCGTGAACAGCGCGGTCGTCAACATCAACAACTTGACCATCAGCCAGGGTGGTAGTGGTAGTAGCTTCGGCGGCGTAGGCGGCGGCATCTACATGGGTGACAGCGCTGTGTTGACTCTCACCAACAGCGTCGTCAGCAACAATACCGCGACCAATGGTGGCGGCGGTATCTGGTTGAACAACAGTGGCACGCTGCATGTCATTGACAGCACTATTAGCAACAACACTACCGCGAACGGCAACGGCGGCGGCATATACATTAACAACAGCGGCACGCTGAACATTACCCGCAGTACAGTCAACGGGAACACCGCCACTGTCGGTAACGGCGGCGGCATATTCAATGGCGTCAGCGGCACAGTAACTGCCACTAATAGCACCGTCAACGGAAACACTGCCGGCGACCTTGGCGGCGGCATCGCCAACTTTGGCGGGACAGCGGCGACATTGTCTGTCAACAGCAGCACCATCAGCAGCAACACAGCCACTAATGGCGGCGGCGGTATATACAACGCTTTCACTGCCACTTTGAACAACTCTCTCGTCGCTCTCAACACGGCTCCAGATGGCCCTGATCTCAAAGGCACCTTCTCCGGCACCAGCAATCTGATCGGCAACGCCGATGGCAGCACAGGCTTAGGCCCTACCACCAATCAACTCGGCTCAACCTTAAGCCCAATCGATCCCCAACTCGGCCCATTGCAGGACAACGGCGGCCTAACCTTTACCCGGGCGCTGCTTGCTGGCGGCCCGGCCATTGACCGAGGCGCCACCGCACTCGCTACCGATCAACGCGGCGTATCGCGACCGCAAGATGGCGACGGAGTAGGCGGCGCACAATACGACATCGGCTCATTCGAAAGTGAGGGATTACCCGAATTCACAATCAACGATGTGACAGTTGCGGAGCCTGCGAGCGGCTCGACGTCGGCAATCTTTACAGTCACGCTTTCACGCGCCGCGACCGCGGCTGTTTCTGTAGATTTCGCAACAGCTGATGGCACAACCTCCGCGGGTTTGGACTACCTGGCTGCGAGTGGGACACTTGTCTTTGCACCGGGTGAGACTACCAAGACAGTGACAATCACTGTGTTCGCGGATGTAACCCTGGAAATTACTGAGACCTTCACAGTTAATCTGACGAACGCACAGGGCGGTGCGCAGATTCCTGACAATCAGGGAATCGGCACGATCCTCGACACAGCCGGAGGTCCGACACCGACACCGACACCGACACCAACACCGACGCCTACACCGACGCCTACACCGACACCGAACACGATTCAATTCAGCGCTTCGCCCAATCTAGTGGGCGAGGGCGGCCCGCAGGCCACGCTCACAGTCACTCGCTCCGGAGACACCACCGGCGCGGCCAGCGTTAGATTTGCGACCAGCGATACGGCGGGCGCACTGAATTGCAACGTCGTCTCTGGCGTCGCTTCTTCGCGCTGCGACTACGAGATCAGGATCAAAACCATTCGGTTCGCTGCTGGAGAAACTTCCAAAACCGTCTCGGTCTTCATCATCGATGACTCGTATCTGGAAGGCCCGGAGAGTTTCGACGTCAGTCTCAGCAACCCGTCTGGCGGTTCTTTAGGCGCACTATCGACCGCAATCGTGATGATCACCGACAATGAGATCGCAAACGGCGCTAATCCAATCGACACGACAGGGTTCTTCGTGCGCCTGCATTATCTCGATTTCCTTAACCGTGAGCCGGATTCGAATGGTTTGGCTTTCTGGACCAACCAGATTACTTCCTGCGGCGCTGACCAGCAGTGCATCGACAGCAAACGCGTTAACGTCTCGGCAGCCTTCTACCTCTCCATTGAATTTCAGCACACGGGTTATCTGGTGGAGCGCATCTACAAGACGGCCTATGGTGACGGAACCGGCACCTCAACTCTTGGTGGCACGCATCAGGTTGCCGTGCCAGTCGTGCGCCTACTCGAATTTCTCCCTGACACGCAGGAGATTGGTGAGAATGTAGTAGTAGGACAGACAGGCTGGGAAGCGGTCTTAGAAAACAACAAGCAGGCGCTCACAGCAGATTTTGTTCAGCGCTCTCGCTTCACTGCGGCCTTTCCGACGTCAATGACAGCGTCGCAGTTTGTGGACACGCTGAACGCGAATGCCGGCAATCCGCTGTCCACCGCCGAGAGTAATCAACTGATGAATGATCTCACGACGGGAGTGAAGACGCGGGCGGACGTCTTGCGAGCGGTAGCGGAAGATCCGGATCTGATTAATGCGGAGTTCAATCGCGCCTTTGTGCTGATGCAGTACTTTGGTTATCTGAGGCGCAACCCGAACGATGCTCAGGACACGGATCACACCGGCTACGATTTCTGGCTGACGAAGATGAATCAGTTCAACGGTAACTTCGTCCAGGCCGAAATGGTCAAGGCGTTCATCTCCTCCACCGAGTACAGACAACGCTTCGGTCAGTGAGTGCGCGGCCTGCCCCTGGGGCGGCGTTTTAGTCACATTGCTAACAATGCAGAGCAGCTTGCCGGGCGAGCGCGCACACCGAAAGTGTGGCGCTCGCCCGGAGTTTTCTGCGCTGAGTGGGCTTTCCCGCTTGAGGCGATACACTTTCGCCTTCCCTACCTGCAAATTACTCTAGAGGTCCCGTCGATTTTTCACTCAGCCTCCTACCGCTGCTCGGTTCCGTAATTGAGTCTCCCTATCAAGAGCTTAGCCTCTCAAGTTCAAACTAAGACATTATAATTACTTACTACTCTCGCTTGACCTCTTAAATACCCTGAGCCTATCCTTAGTCGCTTTGGACGATACTAAATCCTAATGATTGAACAACACGACAGCCTGACCCAAACCTACTACTACTACTATGGTC
>JACCSP010000154.1 GCA_013812905.1 Pyrinomonadaceae bacterium | reverse complement strand
ATCAACAGCTGCGACGCCCTCGCGTTGTGCCGGGTAAAGCGCATCGACACCAGCGCTGCGTTCTTCTTATCGATTGAATTTCAGGAAACCGGCTACCTGGTCTATCGATTGTACAAGGCTGCCTACGGCGACTTGGCAGTCGACGTGCCTTTCCCCGTCAGGAGAGACCCCTTCATACCGGACACGCGAACAATCGGGAGCGGGGTTGTGGTTGGGCCAGCCGGCTGGGAGCAGGTGTTGGAAAACAACAAGCAGAGCTTCGTTGGAAACTTTGTCACTCTAACGCGGTTTACCAACGCGCATCCTGCGACAACCACGGCGGCTCAGTTTGTCGACACTCTGTTTGCGAACGCCGGGGTCATACCATCATCGACGGATCGCCAAGCGGCCATTGACGAATTTGGCATGGTAGGTACCAGTGCAGACTCGGCAGCGCGGGCGCGGGCGTTACGGAGAGTAGCTGAGAACTCGTCACTGAAAGCACAAGAGTTCAACAAGGCCTTTGTGCTGATGCAGTATTTCGGCTACTTACAGCGTAACCCGGACGATGCGCCTGACAACAATCTCGCCGGATACAACTTCTGGCTCAGCAAGCTGAACCAGTTCAACGGGGACTTCCGGCAGGCGGAAATGGTCAAGGCGTTCATTACGTCCAGCGAATATCGCAGCCGCTTCGGACCTCCATGAGGATCCAGACGGAAAGAAGCTTACACGAAACGAACCAACGCAAAATCTTGTTAGTATTATTTCGTCGCAATTCGCGGACCGTGTTTTGACGCTCCTGCTTCTTGTCAGAACGGGGGCTACGCTGATCTCGACGGGGCATTTAACCCGGTCAAGTCCGTTGACAGCTCGCAAAGAAAAAGGCGGGACTCAAATCTGAGTCCCGCCTTTTTAACTAAGCCGCCCTGAATGTTAGAAGCGAGCGAAATACTCCCCGGAGACGATGAACGACTTGACCATCTCGGCGGCATGAAAGTCGCCGTTGTGGTTGTTTAGCTTGGTCAGCCAGAAGTTATAGCCATCGAGGTTGTTGTCCGGCGCATCGTTGGGATTCCGCCGTAGATAACCGAAATACTGCATCAACACGAAAGCCGGACTCTTCTCCTTGGCGTCAAAGGCCGAGCTCTCGATGACCCGGCGCAGACCAATTGCGCGTGCCGTGGCCAGGGGATAACCAGTTCCCATCTCAGTGACAATCGGGCCGGGATCCACCTGCCCGGTAAGACCTGCGGTCTCAATAAGGCTAGTAACATACGCAGTGGCCGACAGGGTCGTTGGATATCGCGCAAGGAAGGCGGGTCGATCAACCCAGGCGTTAGCGAATGCGGTCTGATTGGCCGTCAATGTCCCTTGCCAGTCCCCCTGCCCCACAATCACACCGTTAGCGACCTGACGCGTATCGGGCATAAAAGTCGCGTAGCGGGGAAGGTCGCCAAAGCTCCCTTTGTGAAGACGGTAAACGAAATACCCGGTGCCAATGAACTCGATGGAAAGGAAGAACGCACCAGACGAGTTCACCCGTTGGACGTCGACGCAGGCTGCGTTGCCGGCGCAGCCAGTAATTTGGTTCACCCAGAAGTTAAAGCCACTCTGGTCCGGCATACGGCTCAAGAAGTCAACATACTGCTGGTGAACAAAGAAATCGGCGTCATTTATGGTAATAGGGGTGTTGGTCCCCGGCCGTAGACGCAGAGGCTTTACTTTGATATCTCCGTAAAACAGCTCGGAAGGAAGATTGGGAACCTCTGTTACTATCCTTAGCGTCGGGGGGGCCTGGGCCAATACACTCAAGGCACTCAGGCTGATCACGAAAACGGCAATGGCAATTCTCATCATATTGCTCCTGACAAAATTTAAGCTAAGGAAAGGGACAAGAGGGTTCGTCTATCATGAGCCTTAGACGCACCAACAGGACTTAAAGTCTAACTCCTCGGGCTGTATTGGTCAATAGGAAGCTTCGCCTGGGTCACCGTATTTGGAAACCACCGTCTCTGATGACTGAACCGACGTGGGATTGTCTGATAGTCAGAGAAAAAGACACGTAAAACATGCGCATCGGACTCGACGGTATGCCCCTGACGGCGCTCAAAACGGGCGTCGGGCACTACACTTTTGAACTTGCCTGCGCTCTGGCCCGGGTCGATCCTGAGAGCGATTTTGACATAGTCTACCCAGCGAGCTCCCCCCCCATCGCCATCACCCAACACGACAAGCCACTATCGCTGCCTGCCAACCTAGAGGTCATGCGGGTCCGGGTTGGTCCTCTGGGCAGGCACTGGTGGTCGATGGGGTTACCCCGTTACATACGTAGCAGCGGCATTCAGCTCTTTCACGGTACTAATTATGAGGTGCCTCCCTGGGGACAGTGCGCGACAGTGCTTACGATCCACGACCTATCGCTCCTGATTCATCCCGAGACCCACGAAAAGCGACGAGTCAGTCGTTCCCGCCGCCGCCTCCCGATAATGGCGCGGGCGGCAAACGCTGTAATCGTTCCCACCGCGAGTGTACGCGCCGAAGTTTGCGAGCACCTGAGGCTTTCTCCCGAGAAGGTCTTCGCGGTTCCGGAAGCCGCGCGCGCGTGTTTTAGACCCATGGATTTGGAAGCTACAGAAGACGTGCGCCAAAGGCTGGGAATAGGAGCCGACTTTCTACTGACGGTAGGGACGATTGAGCCGCGCAAGAATTTGCGAACGCTGATTAGCGCTTTCCAGGAAGTTGCCAGCCGGCAATCGGGACTAACTCTTCAACTGGTAATCGCAGGCAACCGCGGCTGGCTCAGTGAACCGTTATTCGATGTCTTGGAAAAATCACCAATGCGGAAGCGAATCGTCCTTACCGGGTATCTTAACGACCAAGAACTGTGCGCTCTTTACGCGTCCTGCCGGGCGTTTGTTTATCCTTCTATCTATGAAGGCTTCGGCCTACCACCGCTCGAAGCAATGACTTGCGGCGCCCCTGTGATCACCAGCCGCATCCCCGCCCTCGAAGAAACCACCGGCGGAGCTGCTATTCTCTTCAACCCTTCAAGCGACAAGGACCTCGCACGTTCCATTTCCGCAATAACGGAGCACGAAAACGCACGCGAGAAACTTGTAGCCGCCGGGCTGAGGCAGGCGGCGAAGTTTTCGTGGGGGCAAACTGCGCAGACAACTCTGGGAGTTTACGATGAGGCGCTGAGACGATTCCGGGGTGAATACCGGCGCGAATCTTGAGCAGAGAAACCGCCTCCCGTTGGCCCCCGACATCGCTGGCGGATCAGGTACTTCAATTCATGGGCGAAGAGAGCTGTTAGACAGCGGCTCGGGTGAGCCTGGCGGTTAATGGGTCACACATAGCGTATATGGCTCGATCCTGGAGAGTATTTCGCATCCAGTCCAGTTTTCCCTAGTGCTAATTACCAGCGCGTCGGCCGGAGGGTCTACTTCGGCTGGCAGTCTTGTAAACAGCGAGAGGTCGAGCCCGCGAAGCGTCACATACCAATATGCATGTATGTAACCGGGAATCGCTATAGCATCAGCCAGGTAAATTGGCGTCTGCTTTCGAGCAAGCGCAGGTTCGAGAATCCTCTGCGGATATTCAGCGTCGAAGAGATGCAGGCGCCGCGCCGAGCCTGCGCTCCCGTGGTACTGCCACTGAAACACCGCGCCTTGCGCGAGCGTCGCTGCCGCGACCACGAGTAGGGTGGCGAGCCGGCGCGTCTTACCCGTCAGGAGCCAATCGAGCGCCGGCGCCGAAAGGATGATCAGGAAAACCGGAACGGGTGCGAGGTGGAGCATATGAAAGGGTTCATCAGTGAGCGAAGCAGGTACGATTGAGGCAGCAAGGCCGTAGAGGATGAAGGCCCACCACGGCCCCGGCCTTCTGCTGCGGAGCACGAGCCACGCACCCGCCGCCGCGAGCAAGGCCGTCGCCCCAAGCATCAGTTCCGCTTCCTGCACGTGAGCCATCTGGTAATAGTTCGGGTCGCCCGTGATAAGCAACCGCCAGGGGTTAACGTTGGCCGCGTAGTGTCTCAAGAAGCCGAGCGCTGTCTCGCCAAAACTGCTTTGTGGCGAGATATAGGTGATGAGTGAAAACCTCCCGGTAAGCGCGCCGGGATGTCGAAAGTTGAAGACTACAACAGGGACGAGCGTCAACGCGTACAACCCCCACGCCGACAGTACACCGCGCCACCCCACGCGCCGGACGAAGAACAGCAGTCCGAGCGTCAGGAGCGGAGCAAGCAGCCTGCCGATCGAGTAGGTGTAAGTTAGCAGGGCGAGCGTTATCGCGAGAGGTATGGTGTCGCGCCAGGACCATTCCGCCTTCTGCGCAGCCGAGTGCAGGCAGAGGAGAAAAAGTGCTAGAACGAGCGGGTATAGAGTGACTTCCAAAACGACGCGGCTTAACTCGAACAGCCAAGGTGTGAACATTGCTGAGACGGCCACCAACAGCCCAACGGTGCGTCGGCCTGTTACACGCGCGGCCAGCACGCCAAGAACCGCGACGGTCAAGAAGCCAGCAGTCGCGCTGAAAAGGCGGGCCACAAGTATGCTCGGGCCGGTCAGCCCAAACAACATCGCGAGCAGGTAGATGTAAACCGGGTTCTTAAACTCCCCGAAGGCGCGAAAGTAGAGAGGCCACGACAGGCCGTACTCGTCGCGGCCTGTCTGTGAGATGGTGTGCGCGTTGAAGGCGATCGACGATTCATCGAGATGAAAGCCCGCCGGGTTATTCAATACGTCGGCGATATAGAGAAGAACTGCGAGAATAGAGACGGTGAATAGCGTCAGCATCCATCTGTGGCGACGCAAGAAGTTATGCACGTCGGTCAACCTTATCATCCACTTAGCGCCCAAAGAGCCGTCATTGCTCTTCGCTGCCTCGAGAACGGCGAACCTTTCGCTTTCTCAATGTCTTAACCTCAAACGGAGAACTCCCCAGACTGCCTCGAAGATCACGCGCCAGTCTAGTTTCGAATCGCCGCTTTTTCTTTCGACGAAAACAATTGGGACCTCGCCGATCTTTAGACCTTTCCGGTACGCCCTGTACTTCATCTCGACGAGAAACACATATCCGCTTGAGAAGAAGCCTTCGAAACCAAGGGCTTCGAGTGCTTCGCGTCGCCAGCAGTTAAACCCGCTTGTGGCGTCGGTCAAGGGAGTTCTGGTAACGAAGCGCACGTAATTGGTAGCCATCTTACTTAAGATTAGCCGCTTTAGATCCCAGTTCACTACACTAATCCCGTTAAGGTAGCGCGACCCTACGACCAGGTCATGACTTTCGATCTGTTCAAAAAAGGCCGGGAGATGACTGGGATCGTGCGATAGGTCAGCGTCCATTTGCAGGATGTATTCGTAGTCCTTCTTTAAAACCTGCTTGAACCCATCTACATAGGCTTTGCCTAAGCCATCCTTAAGATCCCGATGCAGCACGAACACCTGATCTGGGTTTTTGCGACTCAACTCATCGGCCAGCTCACCCGTGCCATCAGGCGAATTGTCATCGACGATGAGCATGTGTATGTCAGCAGAGAACTGCTGAATCCTTTCGACGAGTTCCGCTAGGTTTGCGCGCTCGTTGTACGTTGGGAGGACGACGATGGCTCGCATCCGAGATCACATACTCCTTAAGAAAATTACCAAGTTGTCACTCGGGGATGCGATAGAGGTAAATCGAATTCCCAAACACAGCTTCCGGCTTCCGATGGCGGTAGGGGTCGAAGAAGTTGATGCGCTCGGGCTCCGTCGGCAAGCGGCCGTGAATCGGCCGCACTGGCACTGTCGAGCCGTTGAGAAAACTCGCGCCGATGGCTACGTACCGCGTGTCAGGTGTCGAACCAGCGGGCTTCGACAGCAGATCCACATAAACCAATCCGTACTGCGTAAGAGTACTCCAGCCGGCAGATAGCGCCGCGTTTACGCGCGTCTCGCCCCGAGCTTTGAGGTATGCAGCTAGTTGCGGCACGTCATCGCCCCACTCGACGTTCGAGTCGGAAAGATACCACCAGTGCGGGCGCGAGGCTGCGAGCTGGTTGAAATAAGTCATCTGGTCTGGGTAGGCCCGCACTGCTTCGACTCCCATCCAGCATAGAAGAGCGGCGGCTATGCCCACCCCGAAGCGACGCGCCGGTCGTCTCAACAGCCAGTCGAGAGAAGCGCCGCCGGCGATGAAAAGGAAAGGGTAGGCTGGGAGGTAGTAACGGACGCCGATGTTGATCCTGCTGAACAGCACGAAGATCGTGTAGATGGCGAATGGGATCAGAATGATGAGAATTTTCTTGTCACGGTTGCTAATCAAATCGTGAACACACCACACAAGCGAAGCGAGCGAAAGCAGCAGGAAGGGGAGCGAGACTTTGAGAGCGAAGGCTACGGGAAAGTAGTACCACCAGCCGGTCGCGCGGTACATCCCAAGGAGCGACGCCGGATGGCCCTCGCCATTGTGCCAGAATTGCCACAGGATGCCGATTACCATGTCGGTCGGAAGTAGGTAAGAGAGAGGGCGCACGGCGCTCGACACCGCCGCCTTGTAAGACGGAAACGACTGCGCGATCCAGAGCGCGTCTGCGTTCGTCAGCTCGCGGCTGTGAAAGTAGTAAGCCGCGTTGATCAGCAGCAGCGCGATCAGCGACACGAGCGTAGCGTGGGCCATCAACGCCTTGCGCCTGGGTCCTGTTCGCGGCGCGCGCCAGAGCAGCACCGCGAAGATCGCTGCCAGCGGAGGCCCGATAATGAGCATCGAGAACTTTGCCAGGAATGCCAGGCCGCACGCCGCACCAAGTGCTCCGGCACGCTGCCAGGTGCGAGCCCGCAGATAACGGTGAAGCATGAAGCACACGAGAAGATAGCCGAAGGCCGCGGGCATATCCGTCTGCACGACGCGCCCGTGCGCGAGTACCGTTGGCTCGAGGCTGAAGAGCACGACCGCCAACACAGCCGCCCGCGCGCCAAACAACTCACGCGCAAAAATGAAAATGAGGATGCCAAGTGCGACCGTCAGCGCGATCATAGGCACGCGTGTCCAGAACGAAATCGTTTCAAAGGAGGCGCGGTTGTCCTCCCAGAACCGTTCCTGGTACGCCCCGTCCGCATTCCCTGATTGCGGGGGCGCGAGAATGTCCCGAGGCTGCGTCTCAGCGGGCTGGATGAAGAGCAACGGGATCGCGGCGAGAATTTTCGAGAGCGGGGGGTGGTCGTCGACCAGTTGGAAGTAACCCGCGACAAGATGGTAGTATCCCGCCGGAATCATTACGATCTCGTCCGCGGTGATGCTCTTGCGAGAAATCACTGCCAGCATCTGGAGGCTCATGACGCCGAGCAATGCTCCGGCCAGCAGCCCAGCGCGGCGCGCCCGCACCCATTGCAGCACTGCGGCTAGCGTGTGCCGCGGCTTGAAGACAAGCACGTCAGTTTCCTTCGCGGTCTCCTGACTTAATGACTGGTCCATTCAACCCCCGCTTGAGGATAAAGACTGACTATCTTGCGGCACTGGCAGTTACCCTGGGTCCGGTTGTCTATTTCCTCCCGGCCGTCATAAACCACAAAGTGCTGTGTCCCCACGACGGCCTTATTCAAAACGTACCTCTTCGGGTGGCTGCGGCAAATATCCTCCGCGCCGGAAATCTTCCGTTGTGGAATCCATATTACTTCAGCGGAATACCGTTGCTCGCTTCTTCACAGGCCGGAGTTTTGTTTCCTCTCAACTGGTACTACCTGCTCTTCTCACCCACCGTCGCTACAAATTTGATGGTGATCTCAACCTATATGTTAGCGGCGCTGGGTGCCTATTTGTATTCGCGTCGAACCGGCGCGACGATCGCGGGAGCTGTGGTAACCAGTATCGTCTGGCAATGCGGCGGTTTCCTCGTTGGACAGCTCAGCCACATCAACATAGTTCAGACCGCCGCAATGCTGCCGTGGGTGCTTTGGGCGGTTGAAGGATACGCGCGCAGCGGTGGTCGCCCTCGCGGCGCTATGCTGGCCCTTATCGTAGCTCTCCAGGCAATGGTCGGCCATCAACAAACTTTTGCGTATTCGCTGATGTTGGTTACGGCCTACGCTGTGGTAATGGCGCTTGCCAACATTGCGGGGTCCCCACGCGCCCACCCCAAGCGGGCTACCCGCTTGGGGACCCCGGGGCAGCCCGCGTGGGGTGCTATGCAATCTTGGAAGCGTTACCTCTGGTCGCTGGCCTATGCGGCGGCTGGTGTATTGTTGGCCGCGGTGCAAATCGTACCGACCTTCGAGTTGCTGCGCAAGAGCCAACGCGCCGAAGCCACTTACGAGTTCTTTACTTCATTCTCGATGCCTCGCCGGTTTCTATCGGCCTACTTTGCTCCGTACATCATGGGTGGCGGCGACGGGAGATTGTTCCGCGCACCCTACTTTGGGGAGCCCTTTTACTCCGTGTTCATCGGCTATGCCGGCTTGCTGGCGATGATGCTCGCGCTCGTCGCCGTTCTAATCAAACGGGACACAAGGACAAAGTTCTGGACTTGTACGGCGCTCGTGTGTGCGCTGCTTGCGTTTGGCGCGCACGCGCCCCTGAACTTGTATTGGTTTGTTTATTACGTGCCGGTTCTGAATCTTTTCCGGGTCCCGGCACGCCACCTGATGGAGGTGGACTTCGCGATTGCAGTGCTGGCCGGTCGCGGGATTACGGTGTTGGCGGAAGGCCGCGGTGGCAAACCAGTTCTGCGGAGGGTCGCGATCGCCGCTAGCCTCGTCGTCATTCTAACTTGTCTAATGGTGACCTGCTTGCGGCCCGAAAAATTTCTTTTGGCGCGCTCTGCGCCGGTGACACTATTACGTGCGCCTGAGCTGTTTCTTCCGGTTCTGTTCGCGGCCTTGAGCGCCTGGGCCTTATGGGTTTTCGCGCGGCGACGACGCGGCAGTACAGCACGGCTCCTCGCAATCCTCACGGTCGACCTCATTATCTGGGGACACTCGAGCGGATGGTATACGTCGAGCCCTACCGCAGACGAAGAGGTTTGGAGCGTGCCGCAGACCGTTCAATTTCTGCGCCGTACGGCTCCGCAGGATGCATCCGCGTATAGAATTCTGACTGCGCCACACGCATTTGATCCAGCGACACCTCCGGTCCCACCTTCGGTCTCGCATTCGACTGACAGGGTGCTCTGGACGCAACCCGACGTTTATATGATGCACGGCGTTCACAACGCCGCCGGCTATGATGGTTTAGGATTAGAGCGTTACAGCCGCCTCGCGGGGCAAATGAAAGTCTGGGGCGAATTAACTGATCCTGAGACGACGCTTCGCGGCGACAGCCGCGAGATCGATCTGCTAAACGTGCGTTATTTGATTTCGCTGCGCCAGCAATCCGGGAAAGACCAAACCGATTCTGTCTCCGCTCCTCAGAATGATTTTCCCCCTGCGACTGATCGTTATAATGGGTTCATGTTTGCCAAGAGCGATCTTGGTCTGCCTGGTATAGGTATTGGTAAGCGACTGCGTTTCGTTGTCAGACCGCTGGCAGCGGATCGTGTGGCGTTGGTTTCTAACCTGGCATGGTCCGACAACGTTCCGGACCAGGCGATTGTTGGCCGTTTGCGATTAATAGCAAATGACGGTCGTGCTTTCGAGTTCCAATTACGCGCTGGCGTAGACACTGCGGAGTGGTCCCACGATCGCCCGGACATTCGCGCCCGCATTAAGCACAAGCTTCCCTCCTTGGCCACTAGTTATCCAGTCAATGATGCCAAAGGTAGGTACGAAGGGCACTCATACGTCACCTCGTTTACGCTTCCTGAAAAGATCACTCTCACAGGTGGTGAAATTGAGCTTGAGGCCGGAATTCGCTGGCCGGATCTTCGCCTGAGCGTTCTTCGCTTGTCGCTAGTGGATGTGGATCACGGCAAGAGCTATCCACTGCGGCGCGAATGGATGCGTATTGATCGCACAACTGCACTTGCGGAAACTCAACCGGCCGGCGAACCGAAAACCGATCGATGGAAACTTCTGGGGCAAACCTCGAAGGTAGATATCTACGAGAACGCGCGGTACCTACCGCGCGCATGGTTGGCATCAGAGTCCATGGTTTTGGACGAAGGCACAACGCTTGAAGTAGTTCGCACTGGTAAGCTGCCTGATGGGTCCGTGTGGGATCCACTGCGCACTGCTCTCGTCGAGGCGAAACCGTTAGCCTCTATAACCTCGACGCAAGACGCGCGCGCAGAAATTACGAAGTACGAGCCAAATCGAATTAATTTGAAGACCTACTTTAGCGGGAGATCAACTCTCGTATTGAGCGAGAATTATTACCCCGGCTGGCGTGCTTACGTCGATGGTCGTGCAACTGATACCTTGCGGGTGGATTACAACCTGCGCGGCGTTGAACTCGGCCCTGGTGAGCACCTGATCGAGTTCGTCTACCGCCCGAAGTCGGTGGTTACCGGGTTTTTCGTCTCCCTCCTCACGCTGGCAGTGCTCCTGCTCCGGGGATTACGGAGCAGACAGAATGAAAAATTCGCGGACGAAATCAAGAGTGAATGAAAGGACGAATACAAAAGGGCTGCTCGCGTTGCCGCGCTTCAGTACGGAAACATCTACGACCTGCCGCGGGAACTTGGAATGTTCGATGTGGCAATAGTCGGGGCAGTGCTCGAGCACCTCTCAGACCCGGACTACGGCATTGGCCTCTGTCTCGAGGCTGACGGCGGAGGCTATGGTCCTAATCACGCCGCTGCTCCAGACGGATGAACAACTAGCGCGGTTCGAGGCCTCTACTGAGACTGCGCCGGCTGCTACAAGGAAAGAGCCACACTCGTAGCTGTCGACCTGAATAAGGCCCAACTCTCAAACGGGAGAATCACCACCATAGCGATGCACAAGGGAGACGCCGACGACAACAGGTCAATTGTGTTGGTAAAGCCGCGGCATATCGATAGCCTGAGTGACTGCTTTTTCTATCACACGATGGACATCCCTGGCTTCGGCGAGGTGCGCGGACAATGGGATTTGCGTGGCAGATTCAACAATTATGTTGGTGGCGTGAATCTCAGTGGGAAGAAAGTGCTCGACGTGGGGACTGCGACTGGCTTCCTCAGTTTCGAAGCCGAGAAAAGAGGCGCAGCCCGGGTGCTCTCGTTCGACATGAGCGATCCAAGGCAGTTCCGGTGTCTCCCTTTTAAGGATAAGCTTTATTACCGCGATCCTGAGCGTTGGGCCGAACAATATGGCGCGGAAATCGAACAGTGGAAGAACGCCTACTGGCTCTGCCACAGAGTGTTGGAATCGAAGGCTGAGGTTTTCTACGGGAATATCTATGACCTACCGCTAGCCCTCGGCCAGTTTGATGTGGCTATTGTCGGGGCAGTGCTGGAACACTTGAGCGATCAGATCACCGCGTTGGCCTCAATCGCACGTCTTACGAAAGAGACCGTGGTTGTGGTTACGCCACTGCTGGAAACCGAAGAGCGAATCGCGCGCTTCCATGCATCGGCAAATCACCCGGAAAATGATTTCACATGGTGGATTTATTCTGTCGGCATCTATTACGAGGTCTTCAAGATGCTCGGCTTTAGTATCGCGCGCATCACCCACTCGCAGTACTACTATCACTACGGAGATCGACTCGAGAAAAGGTCTACGATTGTGGCTGTACGAGACTGACGGTGGTGGTCGGAAAAGGCCACATAACGATCCACGAAAATACACGAACTCAACACGAAATCTTATTAGTGTCGTTTCGTGTTAGTTCGTGGATCGTGTCCGCGCTTTAGCTAGATTCGCAGCCCTTACCTTTTAGCTTTTCACACAGACTCCGCTCGGGCTTCTGACCCACTGCCCCCCTCACGCGTCACTGCTCGACTGTAAGCTCATGTCTTAGCGTCGCCGAGCTGAAGTCCTCGAACCAGGCAATATACTCAGACACCATGTCGAATTCGACGATGTACCGGCCCGGCTTCGGAGGCGCTCGCAAGACAATGTCTATCACTGCCTCGGCGCCCGGTTCGAGGTCCTGGGGTAAGTTGGCGCGCCCGTAATCCCAAGAGATCTCTTCGTCGTTTGTATGCATCAGGTGAGCGCCCAGATGTACGGCCCCTTTGTCGGACAAGCCTTCGCCCCGAGCAGGCCAACGCGTCAATCCGGAGTTTTTAACCCGGAGGGTAAATGAGAGCTCCTGATCGGGCTGGCAAGCTGGCGCGCCGGCTTTGAGCGCAAGGGCAGCGAAGTAATGAAGGCGCGCGCTTTCCTCGGAGCCGCCCGCGGTCTTCCGACAGACCACTACGGCGCGTTCGTTTTTGACCTCCACAACCTCGATGTTGTCAAAGCCGGTGTTTCTCAACAGTGCTTCCAAGGCCTCGACACTGGGCAGGAACCAGTTGAAGACTTGCTCTTTCGCATCCCGCGGATTTTCTACGAGGGCCAGCGGGTGCAGCCGCATATGGTCTTGACCAAGCGGATGTGAGAATGATGCCGACCCCCGTTCGGGCGGCATGATAGCCGTCTCGATAATCAGCGTTTCCCGCGTTACGTTATAAAGATTTTCAAGCGCCAGCACTAAGTGCTTGAGGTGATAGATCAGCCCGAGCGCTAGAGTAATGTCGAACTGCCCCATCCTTCGTTGGTCCAGTTCATAAACATTCATCCGGCGAAACTCCAGATTCAGGCCCAGCACCTTGCGCGCGAAGACAGCCTGTCGGATGTGGTGTCGCTGAGCGTCTAGTCCGAGCACGTGCGCGGCGCCACGCCGCTTTGCCTCGAAGGAATAGAATCCAGCGTTGCAGCCAACATCAAGCACCGACTTGCCGCTCAGATCTTCGGGAAGGCATTTTTGGATCGACTGCCAGGGTCCATACGGGTGGTTGACAGGCTCACCCATGACGCTTCGGATCTTGGTGCTGATGCCATCGCCGAGATCAATGGCGTGGAACCACGGCTCAAGCCTCCTGAGCTCAGCAACAATCTCTTCCCTAGTCATGATTGATTCTTCAAGGGCGTTATGACCCAGTGGTAGCGAGTTTGTGATAACAAAAAAGGGGCCTACGGTTAATTTGCAGCAATCCAACATAACGTTCGTAACGCATCCTCAATTCTAAATTGTGACAATCCTGGCTAGGGAGGGCTACTGCCGACCTCAAATCTGAGCACGAAGGGTTTTGACCCCTGCTGTTCGAACCAACAGACGTGCTGATCGACGAGGTCAACTTTAAGCGTGTAAGAACCGGGAAGTCTCGGTGAGGCGAGCTCGATCTTGATGTTTACCGTTTCACCGGGGGCGACGGCGGAGGGAAGTCGTGGCTCGCCGTGGAACTCGCTGACCAAAGTGCCTGCCTCATCAAAGATTCGGACAGCGGGCATCACGATTCCCGCACGTACTGTCTGCCCGTCAAGCCAAAGCGTATCCCCGGTATTTCGTACGGCTAGTGGTATCGTCAGCGGCGCGCCGGGAGCGATCTGGTGGGGTGGAGTTGAGTGCATAGAAAACTGCGCTCGCAAGAGGCCCGGAGTGCGGCTGTCAGGCACCGTAGCCGCACTCGCGCCCTCGCAGACTTTTTTGCAAGTCAGGTAATGATAATGCGTCGCGAGCGTGGTTAGGGGCAGACGATCGCCTTCCAGCATTTCGCGCTCGAAGAGGCCGTTGACGCTAACGTAGTCACCAACCACGGCAAAACCGTGTTCGTCGAGCAGAGAGCGCAAGTAGTCGCCGCTGAACGGCGATTCAAGCGTTCCGTACTGGCGCATTACGTCGCTTAGCTCATCTTCCGTTGCGGAGCCGGCGGCCGGTTTCTGGCCCTCCAGAATAAAAAGCAATCCACCAATATTTAGCATCGCCGCGAGGTGGGATAAGACTGCCGCCTCGTCCTCCAGGTGGTGCAGCGAGTCGTAGCAAATAATGGCGTCAAACTTTTCTGGAAGTGGAGCTGTCTCTACGTCGTGCTTAAGAAAACGACAGCGGAGCGGCGTTTCGTGGTCCACATCGTAAGGTACACGCTCAATGCGCTCCTCTGCCATCTGAATGAGATCATCACTGATGTCAATCCCCAGAACCTTATAGCCAAGACGCGAGAAATACTCGCTCAGCCATCCCGACCCGCACCCGACATCAAGGATGCTGCTACCCGCAGGCAAACCGAGCGCCACAGCGATGTTGGCGAAGTCTGAAAAGTGGCGGTGCGTCTCGGCATCCATACCGTCCGCGAGATGCTTGACTGGTTTATTCTTGAGATTGTAGAAAGGCTTCGTTTTCAGGTAATAACGGCGCTCAGCGTCGAGCCTGCCTGGATACTCGATGGCCGCGCGTTTGTAATCAATGCCCGCGAGCCTGGGCAGGCGTCCGGCCACTTCCCTGCTCGGAGGCGTAGCAGCATGACCGTTGCCGGACCTTTGCACGGGCGCGCTTTCGACGCGCACCTCTGCAAGGGTATTGGAGACGGTGGCGAACATTTGAAGTGGCGCGAGTGTGGCGACTTCGGAAGCGAGTCCGCGCAGGAAAGCCTCATCATTCCCCTGTATTCCCAGCAACGACGATTCATCGGACACTTTGTTGAGTAGGTGTTTGCGCGAGCGATTTGCGATCACATTATTGATAAAGGCAATGTAACAAGCCGCGCTCTCTTTGCCATCATGTTCTGAGAGCACGTGCCGTCGCGCGTTGGCGCCGATGCGCAAGCGCAACTGGGTATCCTCGATCAACTTGCGCAAATAAGCCTCCAGCAGCGCGTCGGTGTAGCGGTCATGGTCGATCTTGACCACTGCGTTATTAGGCAACTCAGCAAAAGCTCCTACGTTGGAGACGATGGCAGGCACGCCTGCAGCCATGACTCGATAAAGGCTGGCGGAGGTCTCGCCGACGGTTCGCTGGCGAAGATTAATAGCGATGTCGGTCTCCTCAATGTAGCGTTGAAACTCGGCCAGTGTCACATGCCCCGTGATCGTCACCCGGTCGGACATCCCGCAATCACGAATTATTCCGCGCACATCAAAGTAAGAGTTCTCGGCACCAACCAGCGTGTAGTTGAAGTTATAGTTATCGCGCAACCGCGCGAGTACGCGTAGTGTGAGCTCAATGCCTTTATCCGGAGTTACCAGTCCGAATGAAGCGATTGACACGACGCGAGGTTGTCCGTTGTCGTTCTTGACGGAAGATCCCGTTTCTTCCACGGACCTGTCAGTGCGTCTGTTGGCGACGGGCATCGGAATACGCGCGAGAGGAACGCCCGGAGCGAGGCGTTCAAACCGAGAGCGGCTCCAGTGTGAATGCACAATGATACCTTCTGCGGCACCGGCCGCGCGGCAATTGAGTGGAAAACTAAGTGGGGCAGCGACCTGCGGCGGCACGCTCCCGCGCAGCAGATGTTCCTCGGCTCTGATGCGCTCACTCTCCCCGTGGCAGGCAGCGACCTCGTTCAGATATAGTTCAATATCTCCCCGTACGCGCGCCAGGCCCAGAAAGAAATCTTGTAGAGCGAAGTCGTGAAAAACTACGACGCCGGGCTGCTGGCGCATAGTGTCGAAAATACCCGCATGGTAGCGATGATCGTTTCCCATGTGATAGATGACCGCGTCATAGCCCTGGAGGCTATCCAGCGCGGATGGGTCGCGATGGTAGTCGAAGCAGCGGAACTGAGTCGTCGTCTTCGGGTTGCTGGGACGAAAGCCGTCCACGAAAAGATCTATTTCAGCATCAGCGGCGAGGTAAGGCAGGAGCTCCTCGCTATAGTCGGAGATTCCGGAGGGCTGCGGATTGAGCGGGCTGAAGTATGCGAGTTTCATAAGAAATATAAAATCGTGAATTGCCAGGCCACGCTTTTCAAGAAAGCACGAAGCTGAAGTAGGCGGCGAATAGCGCCGTCATTAAACAAAGCAGAGCCACCGACGCAGTTTGGATTACTTCGTCAACTCGCCCACGCTCGCCGGCGGCTGCCAATACAAAGTACATGGGAAATAATACCATTGCGTAGCGCGCCTGCGATTGGAGCATAACCGACGAGAGCGTGACGAGGATAGACCCGAGCGTGTACAAGCCGAACGCCCAACACCTCTTCCTTAGCAACACCAACCCGCAAATGATTGCGAGCATCGCCGCCGTGAAGTTCATGACGCGGAAGTCCCATTGATTGGTGAGCAACAGCGGGTCGCGCAGGAAGTCCAAAAGAGGGACCAGGAAGATCGACGTGCTCCGACCCCATGCTACCATCGCGCCCTTGAATGCGAAGGCGTTGCCGGTGATCGCTTGCAGGTAGGACATGAACGAGAGAAGCCCAACCGGGATCAGGCACAGGCTCTGAACTTCCCTGCGCCGCCAGTTCAGCCTGTGAGTTTGCCAGTAAAGTGCGACGAGCGCGGGTAAAAGGAGCACACCAGTGAAGCGCGTGGCCGAGGCGATTGCACCGCAAAGGCCCGCCGCCAACCACCGCCCGCGCCCGGCACTGTTAAGACTTGCCGCCGTCAGGAGCAGGAACAGCGATTCCGGTAGCGGCAGCGAGTAAAAGTAGGAGGTTGGGAAGAAAGCGAGGTAAAAAAGCGCGCGGCTGGCAATCCTCTCCTCGTAGCCGAAAGCCAGCGCCGACCGATGCACGAAGAAAAGTGCAACCAGGAAGAAGACGTGCGAGAGCACCATCCCCGTGATTGGCAGCTCGCCGGTTACATTCCAAACCAAGCGCCAGAGAATAGGGTAGAGTGGAAAGAAGCCCCAGTTGTAGTGCGTGTCTGTCTTGAACGCGGTCTTATGATACCCCTTCGTCACGATGCCGGCGTACCAGTTTGCGTCCGCCGTCAAAACGGTTCTCCGGAGAATGCGCGCGATAGAAATCCTCCGGAGCGAGAGGTCAACCTGGCGCGGCCCCTCCACCCCGGCCGAAGTGGTTTGGTTGATCTGCCCGCCGACGATCAGGATGGTAAGTACGACGACGCGGGAAAACGTGAAGGCGAATACTGCCGCGCGGAGGCTAGGGTCGCCGGCAAAGCGACTCCACAGGGCACCGGCGCGGGCGCTACCCCCGCCGCGCCAGAAACTGAGTCGGACAGCGGGCGCCGCGTCTTCGGCGGATACTTCAGCGGCGCGAGCAGCGGGTGCTGGTGTCTCCATCTTGGCAGAAACGTCGTGAAATACCACAAACCTTGAGCCTACTCCACTCGCACGTTTACTTCGCGGACTGCGAACCGCGCTCGTGGAAGATGTTTAATTGCTCCTGCACTATATCCAGTTCAAGCACGTATTGGCTGGAATCTTGCGGCACCTTTACTTTGATCATGAGAGTTACTTCCTCGTCCGGCCGGATATCGTGCGGCAAGTTCGCGTCGCCATCGCTTCATATCGCGTCGATGTTTTTTGATTAAGCTGCGGAGATGAGACGGTCGACCACGTTCTGCCACGACAAGTTCATGGCCTGAAGTTTCTCCCTTCCGCGCACGCCCATCTTTCGAGCCCGCTCCCGATCCAGATAAAGCGCGTCCAAGGAGTCCGCTATGGCGCGCGGGTCGGGAGCGACGACGAAACCATCCCGGTCGTGTTCGACAAATTCTGTTGCCCCGCCCCCATCACTGGGTACCACGACAGGCTTGCCCGAAAGCAATCCTTCGAGCGTTACGTAGCCATAGTCTTCGTCAAAAGGCAGGTAACACACGCCCAGCGCGTTTGCGTAAAACTCGATCTTCTCCTCGTCCGAAATGAATCCGAGCAGTTTTACACGTTCCCCCACTCCGTGTTGTTTGATAAGCGAATGATAATGCTTGAGGTTGGACGAATTGCCGGCGAAAACGACCTTGATGGGAGTGTGCGCAAACTTCATTGCTTCAATTAAGAGTTCCTGGCGCTTCTGTGGTTCCAGACGACTTGGATAGAAGATGTAGTCGCCCTGTGCGCCGCAGCGCAGTTGCTCGAACCGCGGTGGTGGATGATAAAGCGGATCGCTTGCGATCTGGTTGTAGCGTCTGAGTCTTTCGGCGACCGTCTTTGAGTTAGCGAAGACTCTTTTCGCCTCAGGGATGAAGCGCGTGTCGCAGTGACGTATCCATTCGCGCACTCGAGTACCCTCTGGATAAGTTGAGAGATCGTCGAAGGCCGTGCCCCAAAGGTTATAAGCGCCGCGGTACTGGTGCATGACCCACAGGACTTTTCTTTCATGCTTAACCAGATAGGCCGGAAACTTCATTCCAATGACCAGGTCAACGGGCTTGCCATTCGCCTCACTCAAGTCGAGCATACGCCATGCCAGCGCCCCGCGCATGATCTCAGACGGGGGATACCACTTGAATGGCAGCGCTACCACTTCCGCCAGGTAGCCTGCTTCACAGAATGCGCGCCGCAGTCCCTGGACGTGAGACTCGCCTCCCCCGCTCGTAAAAGGAACCTGTGTCGTGCAAATGAGAATGTTACGAATCGACAATAAACGGATTCCAGACTCCTGACTGGGTCATTGAATCACGATGTTGCAGACCGCGACGGAGAGCTCGCGGTCGTCGCGGGTCTCCTCGCCCGACGGTCGGGGCTGCCATGTGCGGTCGGCATGAATCTCAAGTTCAAACTTTCCCCGCGCTTTCGAACTTAAAGGCTCGGGGACAGGGACGCGCAGATTCAGCCACGACTGTTGGAAAAGCGAGAATGCGCAGAGCTTTGTTCCATTTAGGAAGACTTCCACACCGAGCGGTCGCGTACGAAGGTCTGGCATATGCGTCGTCAGATCAAGACTGACTTCGGAGAGCTTATCAACGCCGAATGACACGCGACCGCGGCTGCTCATCCAGCGCGCGACCGGCGGTATGATATTTGGCTCAAACCAGCCATAGTCAAACGTCGCCTTCCTGCTCCGATCAAGACAAACAACCTGCCCCGTGTCGTCAGCACGCTCGGGGGCTAACAAGGCGTGGCGGTCGCGATGCTCGTTATAAAACGGTCCCAGGGGCCGATCTGAAGCCTTCAAAAAGAGGTAGAGGCCGCTCTTCGGCAAAGACATCTGGAGGTCGGATATCTTTCCAAACACATAACCCATCGCTAGGTCGAAGGCACGGCGCTCCTTGAAGGAAAGACTGCGCAGGTAGTCGAGAAAATCCGACTCAAAATGTAGCCCGTATTTGTCTGCCTGCTTTATGAATTCTTCGCTGCTGAGACAAAGTGTGTAACGCGGCTCTGATGCTACGTGGTCAAAGAATTGCCGGAATCGAGCCGTGTGCTCCTGTTCCTCCTCCAGGCCCACGTGTCCGTCCACCTCGACGAACCGCCGCAACTCATCAGGGTTCATTTCGTCGTAAGACTTCTGGGCGCGACGATCCGTACATTCAATGCCGTGCATGGTTACACCGCCTGGACGCAGCACGCGCCTGACTTCGGCAAGCACCGCATCCTTTTCTTCAAAACCGACGTGACCGATTACGTCTAGACTGACCACATAATCGAAACTCGCGTCCGCGAGAGGCAGGTGCGAGAGTTCAGCGCTAAGAGTGAAATCGTAGCCGTTGCGCCGCGCCGCCTGTGCGCACTCTGGCGAGAGATCAACTCCTGTCAGCGTGATACCTTTGCGCTTTAACAGAGCCAGCATCCCCGCACCGCAGCCGAGATCAAGCACAGACGAACCGGCGCGCACGTTGTCGTAAATCCACATGGTTCGCGCGAAGCGCACGTCAAAGCGGTCCAGCGCCTTGAAGTAACGCGCGTCGAGCACCTCGTCCGAAACAAACTTCGTGCGGTAGAACTCAGCAGGGTCGACGATCCCGGCTTGTTGATAGAAATTGTTTAGGGGTGAAGATGGCATATTACTAGGAGCGTAAATCGTGAATCGCAAATCGTAAATCGTGAACTGAAGGAGACGATCCACCAAATGACACGAAGTCACACCAACTCGCCTTCGTGACGTTTCGTGCGGTTTCGTGGATCGTAATTCTTGCTGAAACGTTGCTCAAGAAGATCCATTGGGCCTATTACGCTAAGAACACTAAACTATGACGCTACCAAACACGGACACGATTCACGATTCACGATTTGCGATTTGAACTTTCCAGCTTGTCCAGCCGCGATTCAATGTCGCGTCTTGCGCGATCTAGCAACACCTCCGCCTCGCTGATTTCGAGTGATAATTGTTTGAAGCAGACACGTTGCTCTTCGAGACGCTCTTGATCGCGCTCGCGTACTTCCCGGCTCAGATCGGCCAGTTGTGTATTCACCTCAAGACTTCGCGCTTGTTGTTCCGCTTCCATTTGTGCCCGTTGCGACTCAAGTGCTGCCCTTTGCGACTCGATTTCCGCTCGCTGCGTCATTATTTCTATCTGGTTTTGCTGCGCTCGGGCTTCCATCTCCGCGCTCAACTCCGCCCGCTGTTGCCCGAGCTGCTGTTCCAAGGCCAGGAGTGCATCCAGCATATCGCGAAGCGCATGATGCACGGCGGCGTTGAAGTTGACCTGCTCCCACGAATACCAGCGCGTTGCTTGTTTAAAGCGCCGCTTCACCCACAGTTCCAGACGCGCGAGTCCTCCGCTGCGATTACTGACCAGGGGCGGCAGCCGATCCCAGGCACGCGCCGTCGTGGTGAGATATGCGTCGATGCGCGTCATGGCTTCGCGCGTTCTCGCAGATTCGCCTATGAAACCCACGGAAACGTTGGCGGGGCTTATAACTGCGCGGGGTGTCTCGGCTTCCAGTTCTGCTGTTTTGCGGACCCGCTCACGTATCTCTCGTAGCGTGCTTTCAACTTCCTCATCAACCATGAGCCGCGCCCTCTCGCCTGATATTTAACGCTCTCTCATCGTTTATGTCCGCCGCCCGGGGGGTTGCGGGGCGGCGGCGCGCGGTGGCGGTCGCATCGAGGTTGGCCACCCCTTCGGTCCGCGTCATACTTGTCACGTTGAAGAAGAGAGCGCCATCCAGCCAGTCATAAGCCTGCCCATCGTGGCCGTGAATCGCAAACGAAATCGAATATTGGTCAACGCCCAGCCAGCAGTTAAACGCGAAACTAACCTCCAATCCCTCACCGCGTCTTACCGAGCCGAATTCGATTTGCTGCTCTTTCGTGTTAGTTCCGTAGGCGTGTATGCCGTGACGGTTGCGAATGAGAAAGCCAACCACGGGTTCGTCCACGTCCCGATGGAAGCGAGCGATCACCCGCGCCGCCAATGGCTCGCCGGTTTCGCTAATTTCGATGCGGCGATGGGCGGCGTCAGTAAGTTCGGCTCCCACAATCTCGGCGCTGCCATCTCCGTGACGATAAGTGTAACTGAGAGGCGCCAGGCTTTCGTCGGGGGGAAGGGGACCTGCGGAAGATATGCTAGCAGTCGTCTCCGCATCATACTCCTCCTCGCGCTCCATAATGATCTTCTGATAATGATTGAGCACGTCGGTGGGTTTGCCGTCTGCGATTACGCGTCCGGCGTTTAAGAGAATTGCCCGAGTGCACAAGGCGCGTACTGCGGCTGCGTCATGAGAAACGAAGACTACCGTCCTACCATGCTGCTGAAGATCCTTGATGCGACGCAAGCACCGATGCTGAAAGACTGCATCACCGACCGCTAGCGCTTCATCAACGATCAAAATGTCGGGCTCTACGCTCGCCGCGATGGCGAACGCCAGGCGCACATACATGCCGCTTGAATAAGTCTTGACGGTTTGATGAATGAAGGGACCGATCTCCGCAAAACGCTCGATCTCAGGGAGTAAGACCTCTGTTTCCCGTCGCGAAAAACCCATTAACGCGGCATTCATGAAAACATTCTCGATTCCCGTAAATTCGGCATTGAATCCCGCCCCGAGTTCCAGCAGGGCGGCAATGCGACCTTCGTGCCACACGTTCCCATGAGTGGGTTCGAGCGTCCCAGTCATTATTTGGAGGAGTGTTGATTTGCCGCTGCCGTTCGGTCCGATGATGCCTGTGGTGGTGCCCGCTTCAATCTCAAAAGCGACGTCTTTAAGAGCCCAGAATTCGCGATGTCGCTTCCAGCGGCCGCGCGTAAGCATCTCCTTCAGGCGATGGTTCGGCCTGTCATAGATGCGATACACCTTGGAAACGCTTTCAACGCGCAGTGCCAGGCTCATATGGTTGAAACGATAACTGTTCTGGGCCATGCGGTAAAGTCGGGGCCACACTCCGCGCGGGCGTCAAGTCGTCTAGCCTCGGAGGCTTGTTTGCGTGCATGCTTGCGGTTACCCGCTTGTTCTGCGTAAAATGGCGCTTCTTTTGAGTGCCAGGTGGCAAATTAATTGTTTTGGAACTTCACCCGGGGCGTGCTGCTGCTCAGGCTCCCTGGGGCATCTTATCTGCTTGTATCTACGTCTTTATTTTCGGAGGGTTTTGTGAAGCAAGCCTTTTGTTCGTTGTGCGCTATGGTCGTGCTTGCCCTCGCCTGTGGGGGATTTTCTTCGAGTAGCGCCCAGACGCCGAGCGCCACGCCGGAGCCATTCCTGATTCAATTGACCTCGTCACCAAGCGGATTTAGGACGACTGCCAATGACCTCACAGCGAATGGGCGATTGGTGGTGTTCGAATCCGATGGGGATCTTGCTACTGATAGATCTGCAGCTCGCAATAATTCCGATGGTAATCGAGAAATCTTCATCGCTGATTATGCCCAGCGCCGGATTTTCCAAATAACGAATACCAAAAACGTTCCCAAGCCATCCGCCAGTCCGGCTCCCACCCCGACACCAACTCCCGGTCCGGCACCGACTCCTGCACCGGCTGATCCGGCTCAGATTCAGATTGAGATCAGTAACAACCGTCCCATGATCAGCTTGGCTCCGGTGCTGAATACCACCAACCAACGCTTCTACACGATTGTTTTTAGCTCAAACGCTCCAGATCCGGGTAATTTTAACGGCGTAGACACTGGGGGCGCACTGGCCGCCGATGGAAATCAGGAAATTTGGACTTACCAGGTACCCGCAATTGCCGACGTAGATCTTACGAGCGGCGCTAATTTGCCGATTGTGACTTTGTCTGGTGGAGCATTTGCCAGAGTCACTGATACTCCCGCAACCACGCTTCCCACGCCCGGAGCAAGTGGAGTTGCACCGCAGGTGGCGGACGACAACCGCGATGCGACGATTTCCGATGACGGCAATCGCATAGCATTTGTTTCCACAGCTAATCTGGTTCCGTCGGTAGGGAACGCTGACAGAAATCCGGAACTGTTTTTCTTCAATCGGCAGACATCCGCGTTCACTCAAGCGACAATTACGCAGAGCACAGGCGGCGCACGACCGTTTTCTGTGTTTCAACAGAATCCGTCTATCTCAGCGGACGGTTCCGTGGTGGCCTTTCTTTCGACGGCGAATCTAGCTGGAAGTAACGATGACGGCAACGGTCGGGGAAATCTGGAAATCTACGTTGCCAGCTACGACGGAGCCGCGTTTAGCAATGTTCGCCAGGCGACTCGCACCAGGGACGAAACCAGACTGGTAAATTCGCTCCATCCCGGTCGTCGATTGAGCCGGGATGGATCGCTGATCGCTTTGGAGTCGCTGGCCTCCGATCCTAAGGCAAATAGCGCGACCAACGAAGCTGCGCACGCCATCTTTGTTTACAACATTGCCGCAGATACATTTGTAAAGGTTGGCCAAAGAGCCGCCGCCGGAAACGACGTTATTCGTTTCCCGACTTTCACTGACTACAATAATTCGCTCCAACCGGCCACGCTAATTTTTGCCTCGGCGTTAAACTTCAAACCTGACGGAACGTTCCCTGCAGCGGACCAGGCCAGTACGGGTTTGAATCCAAATACAGTCACGCAGATATTCGCGACGCAGGCTCCCGCCACACCCGCAAACACGTTCACGCGGCTTTCCAAGCATCCTGCTCTGGCTGCGAATGATTTTCTCGTAGGCGTTCGTCCGTTGACGAGCGATAGCCGTCAGCGACTTGCATACAGTCATGGTGGGGCGGAACTCGGTACCGGCAATTCTGATAGATCTGTCGAAGCTTTTTATCTTTTGAGTCCAACAGTGACTTCGGAATTATCAGCGCCCTTGTCGTTCTTCACGGGCGCTAGTGAATTTCCGCTGCCTATTCCCGAAGCCAGCCCGAGCCCAAGCCCCACCCCGAGTCCTTCACCCGGCACCATTACGGGTCTCGCGCGCGGAGAACTGGGAATTGTTCGAACCACAGTTGAGTTTGCGCCTTCGGATCAAACGGCCAGTGGTGGATCCGAAACCCTGCGCAGCCCGGCCTTGCCGGTGGAACTGAATGGAGTGTCTGTCTCAATAAACGGCGTCGCCGCGGGACTTTACTTCGTGGGCAGGACTTCGAGGCAGATCAATTTCGTAGTGCCGCTGGGAGCTGTTCCGGGAGTGGCCACTGTGGTAGTAAACAGCAGGTTGAATGGAGGCACCCAGCTTCGTGGCTTGCTGCAAATTGTACCTGCCCAGCCCGACCTGTTTACTGTTGGAGGACGTGCGGCGATTGTGAATGTAACCAATCCTGCGGCTCGGACCGGTGAACCTTTCACCGTGACGTCGCTGGATGCCAGTGGAATGACGGTGCCGACGGTACTGGAAATTACTCTCACTGGAGTCCGAGGAGTAACCCCAGCCGAAGTTAAAGTTACGGTTGGCACAACCGACATTACCGGCGACTCGATTGTTCTGGTTAGACCCAATCTGGAGATGCCTGGATGGGATATCATAAACTTCAGGCTACCGGCATCATTAGCAAACTCCCCTGACGCCCCGGTAGTCGTGACCGTAACCAGGGCCACCTCGGTTTTTTCGAGCAGACCGGCGGCCACCGCGCCGCTTATCACAATTAGTCCGTAGTTGATGCCTGCCTGATGTAAGTCGCTGGGCTTGAAGTGTCTATTCAAGGTTGAGTGGCCACTAATCTTGAGAGTAAGCGCGCTGCGCTTTAGCCCTTGCCAACCTGCAACCTCTCCCCCAGGCCTTTTCGAGTTTTCACACATCCTCTGCCGCTCGCGGTTTCCGGTGGGGTAACCAGCTTCGACGTTTGCCACAGCAGATGTTTGACTCTCCAACTTTACCGAAAAATAGTAGTCTGAAAGTGATAGTATTGTTCCCGACTTGGGCCCGCCCAAACTGCGGTCACGTCCTGGCAGTTCTTATCTTGAAAGTTGCGTCGTGGAATTTCTCGAGTGCGACTCCTCAACTCCATTCTGGCTTTATTGATCCTGGCATGCATCGCGCCGGTTCGGCCTCTTGCGTCTGACTTTCCAAATTTGCTCGACTTCGACGGTAGTAATGCCCAGCGTCGGACAAAGTGGTCGACCAAAACTATCCGGGTTAGTCTATCGACGTCCCTCACCTCGCCTGCGTCAGGTATAACTCCAGAGAGCGATATTGTAGCCGCTGTCCATCGAGCACTTGACCGCTGGTCCAACGCCGCGAACATTCGGTTCGAAGCAGTCTCGTCGAAAGTGCAGTCTATCAGCCCGGTGAGCGGGGGCGATGGAATAAGCCTAATAACGATTGCGGAGACAGCGGAGAATCTGGCTATCTTCGGAGGCGGCCATCACCTTGCACGTACCCGCGTGCTTTACGATCCGCAGACAGGGGAGATCGTCGAGGCGGACGTCGCTATTAATCCGCATCCCGTTGGCGCGGACGGAACAGTGCTCCGATTCTCGACCGACGGCACGCCGGGCACGTATGATCTTGAATCGACTCTCATGCACGAGATTGGCCATTTTCTTGGTCTGGATCACTCATACGTAATTGGTTCTACAATGCGGGCCCATCAGGGTGTGAATGGAACCTACAAACTCCCGGCGTTCACCGAACGAACGTTAACCGAAGACGATCGGACCAGAGTGCGTACCCTATACGGGTCTGCGGAAGTTCTAAGTTCGATCGAAGGGAAGCTGACAACTAGCTCGTGGGGAGGACACCCAGTTTCTTTGCAAGGTGCCCATGTTTGGGTTGAGGAGAGCGGCTCCGGCCGCGTCGTCGCCAGTGGCATCACTTCCGCCAGCGGCAACTACCGCATCGAGAGTATTCCATCCGGTCAATATCGCGTGCTAGCTGAGTATCTCGATGGTCCAGGCGAAACGGAAGGTTCCTTCTTTGGCGTGGCAATGAATCCTGGGAATCACACGCGCGCGCAACGGGCTTTTCGAAGCGTCGAACTCCGCGATCGGGTACGGCTGCGCGCAGGTACAACTACCAGGATCAACTTTGTTATGGTACCTCCTCAAAATGGGCCACCCCTTCTCAAGCCTCGTCTCCTGGGAACGAATGGCGATATTTCAGCAACACCTCTGCCCGCGGAAGCCGGGAAGAAACTGACCATCTACGTTGGTGGCGAGGGCGTTGATCAGGTGCCGATTAGTGGCATCGCCGTGATGTCGCCTTTTATGACCATTGATCCCGACAGTTTGACGGTGCAGCAGTTCGGAACCTTGTTTCCGGTAATCGGATTTGATGTGACAGTTGCGGACCACGTTTCCTTTGGCGATTACAGCATTCGGCTCCAGTCCAACTCCGGCGAAGTTGCATACCTTCCGGGCGGCCTCACAATCGATCCAGGCGTCAACACCGCTGCAGCAAATCCGGTCGACGATTCGCGCTTCTTCATCAATCAACATTATCGAGACTTTCTCGGCCGTGAACCCTTGCAGCTGCGCGTTAACAAGTGGATAGATGAGCTTGAGAGCTGCCGGTCAGACGCTGACTGCGCTCGTAATCGTCGGCTCGATGTCTCCGCGGGTTTCATTGAAGACGAATTTCTGGAGACATGGTCTTTCATCTATCGCGTCTACAAAGCCACGCTCGGCCGTCGCCCAACTCTTTTAGAATTTAATAGCGACCGGCTCCAAATTGTAGATGACCCTGAGGCCCGCGAAAGCAGCAAACTCGGCTTTACGAAAAGCTTTGTAGTTCGTCAGGAATTTTTAGAAAAATACGGCGCCGGGGAGAAAATCGATAAGTTTTTGGATCAGTTGATATCTTCGCTGATACAAAGCTCGGAACTGGATCTCTTCTCGGAGCGTTCGAGTCTGGCGGCTTTGTACGATGGCACAACCACAGGACGAGCCAAGATCATTCAAAGACTGGCGGATCATCCGACTCTGGCTAAGAAAGAGAGTTCGAAGGCATTCGTGTTGGCCCAGTACTTTGGCTATCTCCGACGAGAGCCGGACGAGAGTGGGTACAATTTCTGGCTGAGTACTCTCGATGATCGAACTGGATCTGATTCGCCCGCACATCGGGCAATGGTCTGCGCCTTCATCACTTCCGCTGAATACCAATCCCGCTTTGGAATGTACGGTACGCGTAAAGGATGCTAGTTTTCCTTCTGTTTTTCCCAAGTTGCCGACGTCGAACATCCTGAGAACCCTAGAATGCGGCAGCGCTTATTACAATATTTAGCCTGCCGTGCATGTGATGGTTCGCTTGAATTGTCTGGCGTATCGTTCAGCGATGATAGTCACGTATTGGAAGGCGAGCTGGCCTGCACCTCATGCAAGGCCGGGTTTCCCATCACTCGTGGTATCCCTCGCTTCGCGGCTCTTGAAAAACTTGATCCCGGCAAGGCGGCGACAGCGGCAAACTTCGGCTGGCAGTGGCAGCATTTCACTCAAGAAGACCAAAAGTACGCCGATCAGTTTCTGGGATGGATTGCTCCGGTCACCCCGGAGTTTTTTAAGGACAAGATCGTACTAGAAGGCGGTTGCGGCAAAGGGCGGCACACTCAGCTGGCCGCCGTTTGGGGTGCACAGGACGTAATCGGAGTCGACCTCAGTGCCGCTGTCGACACGGCATTTGCCGCGACCCGCCATCTGGAAAACGCTCACATCATCCAGGCCGACATCTATCAATTGCCGATCAAGAAAAGGATCGACTACGCGTTTTCTGTCGGGGTGCTGCATCACTTGCCTGATGCGCATCGTGGTTTTCTGTCACTGGCTTCTAAGGTGAGGGCAGGAGGACATCTGTCCGCGTGGGTGTATGGCGCCGAGAATAATGAGTGGATCACCCGTTTGGTCAGCCCAATGCGAGAACACTTGACCTCCCGAATCAATCCCCGCACTCTCTTACATCTTTCAAAAGTGCCTACAGCCCTTGTTTACCTCGCGACCAAGTTGGTTTATCGACCGCTCAATCGCGTCGCCGGAGGTGCAATGGCCCGGCGTCTTTTCTACAACGATTACCTGCTGGCCATCTCCGGTTTTGGTTGGAAGGAACAGCACACAATAGTCTTTGATCACTTGGTCGCCCCGACCGCACACTACATCCCAAGCGGAGAATTCGAGCAATGGTGGCGCGACATTGACGCCACTGAAGTGTCGATCCAATGGCACAACAAGAATAGCTGGCGCGGCTTTGGCAGAGTTTAGGCTGACTCGGCAGTTTTTACTATTCACGATTCACGATCTACTATTCACGCGCGATGATTTCCGCTCAAACGGCAAGACGCGCAGTGTGGCGACCACTCTGGGAACTACCTGGGCGATTCGAGTTGATTCTCTCACTGGCCCGGCGTGAACTCGTGGCGCGTTATCGCGGTTCAGCGTTGGGAGTAATCTGGGCGCTGCTCACACCGGTGGTAATGATCGCGATTTTCACGTTCATATTTGCAGGCATCTTTGGGGCCCGTTTTGGTGCCAACGGTTCTCCCTGGGATTACGCGCTATATCTTTTTTGCGGTCTGCTGCCCTGGACGATGTTTCAGGATACGTTGGTGCAGTCGGCGACGACAATTGTTAGCCATTCAAATTTGGTAAAGAGGGTAGTCTTTCCCCTCGAGACTCTGCCGATTGCGCAGGCGCTGTCGTCTCTCGGCAATCAGTTGTTCGGCACCCTTGCCCTTTTGATCGCCATCGTCATAATGCGTCACGAGCTTCACGTCTCAGTGTTTTGGCTGCCCGCATTAATTATTCCGCAATTGCTGTTCACGCTCGGCGCGGCTTGGATGATCGCTTCGCTGGGTGTCTTCTTGCGTGACATCGCACAAGGGATATCGCTTGTCCTGACTGCCTGGATGTTTCTGACTCCGATTATATATCCGGAATCGCTCGTGCCTGGGCGCTATCGCCTTTTCATCAACATCAATCCATTCACATCTCTGGTTAGAAGCTACCGGCGCATCTTGCTGGAAGGGGCGTTGCCCGACTGGTCCGGCCTTGCCTACTTCACGGTCTTCGCCTTAGTCAGCTTTTTCTTTGGCTACTGGTGGTTCGCTCGCACCCGAAAAAACTTTGCTGACGTAATCTGAACCACTCCGAGGCAATACCCCGCTAGTTTAGGAAGGCTCGGCAAGATTGAACTGAGTTTCAGAGTATCTCCAGGAGCCCTTCTTAAGGGTTGTTGACGCCGGCAATGTTTCACATTCTGCAGGTTATTAAAGGCAACTCTGGTTATTTGGTCAGCGCCCCTTGGAGATTTCGACCGCCGAGACAAACCGTGCAGCCGTGTTATCCCGCGCCAGTACGACAACAATGCCCATCAGCCACCAGAAGACCAGAGCAACTTCGCCGTCGCCGAAGTTATAGTTAACGAGGGAGCTCGCGAAGAAGCCGGCAATCGCTCCTGTGGCGCCGAGCAGCAAGCCGTGCTGGTTCTTCTTAGGTGAGTCTCTGAGGATCCGTTCCGCTCGTGTTGTCATCAGCCAGAAAGCCGCCATTACCCAGAGCCAGAGAGCGAGTGCGGGAATACCGCGGTCAAAAGCCAGTTGCAAAGGTGTGGAATGCAGGCCCAGCATTTCCTGGCCCGGAAAGCCCCATTCATTCCAGTGCAAGTGCATAGCGTCCATTCCGTGACCAAAAATAGGATGCAGCATTATTCGCGAGACGCCAACGTAGGCCACAGTCAGACGCAATGAAGCGCTGTCGTCTCGAAACCACAAGGCCTGTTCCGCGCGAGTCTGCCAAACTATAAACGCTCCCAGGGCCAGAACAAGCACTAACGCCGCTGGTACGAGGAAACGCGCTTTTCCTCGAGCGACGCGAATGGTAAGGACGCAGGCGCCCGCTGTTAATGCCACTAGGACAGTTCTCATCGCCGTTAGCGCAATCCCAAGCGCCAGTAGCGCACTAGCAGCAGCGGCCAACTTAAAACGAAGATTTGCACCATGGTTTTTTAGATTAGCCAGTCCCAGCCCAAGAGTGAGCTGCGCGAGGATCTGCAGAATCTCCGAAAATGTTTCGTAGTGACGCGTCCAGCCCGAGGCGCGAAACCGATGGGTTGGACTTCCCCCCATAATGCCCGAAGGAGCATCAAGCTGTTTCAATTGATCCGTGATCGCCAAGCTAGTGCGTTCGACGTGTTCGCCACGCGTGATGACACTCACCCGCAGATTTGTTCCTGAAGGAACTGCCTTGATCGCCCTTTCGATTTCGTCGACCGAGTAGATTCGCCGCCCATCCACTCTCCAAACAACATCCCCGGGCGCCACGCTCATACGCAGAGGACTTTCCCCCGAGACCGCTTCGGCGACAATTCCACGTCCGCGGAGCAAATCGTAAACGCTATAAATGCTGCCGGCCACGCCAGAAAGGATCATGATACACACTAAAAATACCGCGTTGCCTCTGGTGACAATTGCCTGGGTGAGATAGAAGAGAAAGAGGACGCAAACGGATTGCAGTTTGGCGACGCTAATCTGCGGCTCTTGGGATAGACAGGACGATGCGATGGTCCATGCGAAAAATAGCCAGATCGGCAAGTCTAGCTTCGTGCGTCGAAACCCCGCTTTTCCCGTGGCGATCGTACGAACCAGCCAGCCTAAGCCAACTATCGCCAGGGCGATTTCCGCTCCGGCGATCGAATGTGGCGCAAATGCCGCATAAAGAACGAAACCTGCGGTGGCAACGCGGCGAGCAAGAAGAGCGAGGGGTGATTTAGAATCGAAAGCGGGGGAGTGAAGTGCAGAGATCATTTAGTAATAATCCAAGGCGACGTGGAGGAATTTGCCGACTGTCTGCAGAGGGACAGCGGAGCGGCTAAGGCTGCCCGAGATTCCATTCAAACTCTTGATAACGAACGAGTTGACACCTTCATTTACGCATGTTAGCGTATTGTGCGGCTGTCTCGTCCCGGGAAATAGTCGCCCAACTTTGCAAGGCGATCCCCGGCCGGGCTGTTCTCTCTACCCGCCGCTACGATTGACGCCGCTGTCCTATTTGAGGATACATAATACTACCGATGGTTTTCGAAAAGGCTAAGGTTCTTAAAGCCGCTGAGAAATTCCTCTCCCAGGGAAAGATCAACGCCGCGATCAAAGAGTATCGCCAGATCGTCGAGAATGACGAGGAGGATCTGACGAGTCTGAACATGCTCGGAGATCTTTGTGTGCGTGAGGGCAAGAATGACGAGGCGATTTCCTGTTTCTATCGGATAGCCGAGCACTATAGCGAGCAGGAGTTCAACTTAAAAGCGATCGCCATGTACAAGAAAATCGATCGGCTCAAGCCGCGCGATCCGGCCATCGCGAGCAAATTGGCGTCACTTTACGCGACGCAGGGATTGACTGCCGATGCACGTGCTCAGTATCTGATTGTTGCCGACGCTTTCACCCGAGCCGGAAAGACGAAACAAACTTTCGAGATCCTGCACAAGGTTGCCGATCTCGATCCGCACAATACTGAGATTAGATTAAAACTCGCTGAAAATTACCTCAAAGAGAATCTAGGATCTGAAGCGACAAAAGCGTTTCTGGAGGCAGCAACTCGGCTATTCGACACCGGTCAGTTTGAGAAAGCCCTCAAGACTTACGCCCGAGCTTTGGAGATTCGGCCCAATGAAGACGCCGCTCTCAAAGGTGTGGTGTCTGCTCACGTTGCGTTGGGTTCCGCCGATGAAGCGGCGGAGCTGCTCGAGAGAATGCTCGGAGAACGGCCGGACGATCTGGAGCTGCTTTCCTTGCTGGCGCGCACCTATATTGATGCGGAGAATGCAGCAGGTGCTGAGCGCGTAATTGCCTCGCTCGTTACGCATGATGCTTCCAAGTACAGTCGTTTCATTGAGGTGGCCCGGCTGTATCTGAACCTGGACGAGGTAAACCATGCCACCAGAGTTCTGAGCGGCATCACCGAACAGTTGCTGGCGGGTCGTGAGGAAAATGATCTCCACGAAATCGTGCAGGAAGTGCTGGCGCGAAATCCGGAACACCTCGAGGCTTTGCGACTGCTGGTCAGAATTCACTGGTGGCAGCGTGACATGGAGAATCTTCGGTTGGCTCTTGAACGACTCGCGGAAGCTGCCGAAGCGGCAGGATTTGTTCAGGACGAGCGTTATGCCCTTACGCAACTCGTTCGTCTGGCCCCGGAGGAGCATCGCTATGGTGAGCGACTCGCCGCATTGGGCGGGGCAGCTCAAGAGGCAGACGAAGAAGTTGCCTTCGCTCTGGAACCCTCCGTCAGTGACGTTCCTTCGTTCGAAGACTTTAACGGAGGAGTCTACGACCAGGCTCCGACTGCAGGTACAGATGAAACCGTTCAAGCGGATCAGTTTGAATGGAATTCAGTGTCCGAGGTGATAACGCCAGACGCTCGTTCTTCTTTCGCAGAACTCAACGACGAAACCCCGGTTAGTTATGGAATCGAGTTCTCTATGGAAGGATTTGAATCCGGTAGTGTCGCACTCAATGAAACTTTGAGAGGGCATGCAGAACCGGCGCCGCCCGTTAGCGACAATAGAGGTTCTGAGGCATTACTGCGCCAGGAACTGGAAAGCGTAGATTTTTATATTACGCAAGGCTATGCCGACATTGCCGCCGACACTCTTGATTTGGTGGAACGTCAATTTGGTTCCCACCCGGACATAGATGCTCGGCGTGCGCAACTAGGACGCGAACAGCCCGTGGAAGGTTCGGTAGCGCCCCACGATCTACCAGAAATGTTTGAGTTTGGCGGAATCGAACCACGAGCGGAAAAAGCGACAGATTTAGACATCACTTTCGGCGGGATCCGCAAGATGGAAGCTGAAACTGCCGAGGTCCTGTCTAACCCCGATCTCGCTTCATCTGACGGCACAAAAGGTATGGACGCCGGTTTGGCTGAGATCTTTGAGGAGTTTCGGGAGGCAGCTGAAGAGGAGCCCATCTCAAGCGAGGACCACGAGACGCATTATAACATGGGCACAGCCAACAATGAGATGGGACTCCTCGACGAAGCCATCCAGGAGTTTCAGACTGCTGTAAATCTTGCTAAACCGGGCGATGGAACCTCGCGTTATCTTCAGTGCTGTAACATGCTTGGTCATTGCTTTGTACACAAGGGGATGCCGCGCGCTGCAGTGCTCTGGTTCAGGAAAGGACTTGAGGCTCCCGG
>JACCSP010000147.1 GCA_013812905.1 Pyrinomonadaceae bacterium | reverse complement strand
CCGATAGGCCAGCAGTGCCCTAATATACAGCTAAAAACACTCAAATATGCATAGCACTTTGACACCGGGCACAGTTTCCTTGTTAGGTTGAAAGCACTGACTGAGCAACATCAGTTCTTCCCTCGTTTCTTGATTTCTTCAAGAGCCTCCTCGATTGTGCCACGACGTTTGTCTTTTAGCTCCGGGTATCTAACTAGCCATTTGTTGAGTGCCTCTTCAGACCTGAAGAGATTAATGACCCCTCAACCACCGCCCATAAAGAGAATGGTGGAAGCAGGCTCCACAGTAGCAGGCTTGCCTTTGTCGAAGACGACATGAATGCGCGCCGTACCTTCAGGCGATGAGGTGTCTATCGTGACTTTTTCATCTGCGAGTTTGCTGCTGACCAGCAGCATGAAGTCGATTGCTCAATTAGTGTTGAACTGGCGACCGCCATCCAGGCTTACCTTGTGAAAGATGAAGTCCAAACGCGGCTCCCACTTGATATATCGCGTTACTACTTTATAGCCTGCCCCTTTGGAGGCGGCGCGCTGAAGTATCTCGTAGCGCTCCAACATGGAAAGCCCTCGCTCCACTTGGGCCTCGGCTATACCAACTGATTTAGCTATGTCGGAAACAGTGGTCTGCGGTTTCCCATCGCGTTCTGCATTGATAAGCGTTCGCGCAATTAGCTTTTCGTCAGGCGTAAGCACGAGCGTGACCCAGCCCCATCGGCGAATTATTTCGTGAAGCTCTGGATGCGTTTTGATGTGACTGCCGATGCGAAAGCGTGACTCATCTGATGGCTTCATCTTGACTGCGGCCATGGCGATATCGACGCTCGTCACGCTGTAGTCTTCTCCCCAATCGGCAACCAAATACTTGATTACCTTCTGTTCTTCGGAGCTAAGGCGCCCTTGCTTCTTAGGACTTTGCTTGGTGACAGCCTGCCCCGCACAAACGAAGAAAAGAAGCGTGATTGCCGCAAAGAGTAACCGCGAGTTCTGCATAGGCTTCATCATCCGTGTTCCTCCGCTCTCTTCAGCGCTTGGCCTCTAGTAACATCTCTATGTCTCGTTGAATATCGGCGGCTTTGTTGGCAGACACGCCCAAGTATTTCTTATGAAGCTTCCAACCGGGAGCGATGACATAAGTTGCCGGAAAGCTAATCACTCCATAATCCGAAACTGTATCGTCATTCCCTACCAGAAGTGTGTAGCGCACCTTGTAGTGTCTAGCAAATTTCCGTATGTCTTTGGCCCATCCCGACTGGACCGCCATCCCAATAACTTTCACGCCACGCGGGCCGTACTTTTGCTCCAGACGATTAAACGCAGGAATCTCCGTGATACATCCCTCACACCAGGTGGCCCAGAAATCGAGGACTACTATACTGTCCTTCAGCTCCTGCGACGTCACCGTCTGCCCTTTGAGCGTGCGCAATGAAAACTCAGGCAAGGGATCAGGCTGCTGGGCCGCAGCGCTGACGAATAGCAAACAAATGAATAAAAACGCTCGTATGGCAACCATGCCCATTATCCTACTTCCACTGTCTCGGTCATCGGTTTCTTGACTGTTACGCTGTGTGCGTTAAATAGAACCTTCAAACCTAAAGGCTCAGCAGATGAGATGGATAGAATTTTCAAGTCGATCCACTTATCTTGATATAAAACGAAACTGCTTTCATCCGAAAAGCCGATTACGCTTTCCGCGTCACCAATGGTCGAATAGTGAAGCAAGGTGTAAAGCAATAGTGCTTTGCCCTTGTCGCTGCCCGTCTTGAAATATAAGGTTTCATCGGGCATCGCGATTCTATTTTGGCTTTCGAAAATAGAGTTCCGCCCGTTAATGCCAGCGACAATCGCAAGTGCTTGCGGCAACCTTAATACCTTCCGCTAGTTTCTTAACGCGGTAATCGCGCATTGCGGCGCGGACGTACGACTGCGGATGTGACACATCCAGCCGACGAAAGGCATAGAGCGCATACTCATATATGGAATCGGGATATTGCTTGGCTAATTCAACAATGGCGGATTGATAACTATCTGCGGAATCATATGCGAGTGGGTCGGGTATCTCATGCGTCGGCTCAACGAACTGAATGTGGTCTGGATCCGGATGCTTCAATGGATTCGAGACGAAATTGCCGATGTTTGAATAAATGCTCGTGATGTGCGCGCGGGGTATTTGCGAAACTCGATTAATGCAGTGGCACATTCCGACTACTGAATTGTATAAAAAAGTGGTCTCCGGGCTTGAGGCAACCACGCGGACGAACTCTGACAGTTCAGAGCGATTGTTGATCCTGGTGCTGCTAAACCACTTGATATTGTTAAGCAGATGCCCCTCGCCCACGTCGAGGAATACAAACATGTGCGCGCGGTTGCCGGTAATGATGATGCGATCGAGGGGAAACCGACCGCAGACAGCCAGGGCGGCAGCCCAGAGCATCCCTAAGCCGATACACTTGCCTGATCTTTTTCCTTCCGGATTCACCGGCGCAAAGGCATTCATGACTTCGAGCGTTTCGTTCTTCAGGCGCGGGAAGAAGCCTTCGCGGTAATATGGTTGATTGATGATCTGCCCGAACTGCGACTCAGGATTCTCCGCCAGCAGCTGCCTAAACGTCGCGTCGTATTCTGCCCTAATCTTCTGAACAAATTCAGGACCGAATCGCTTTTCCTCTTCGGCAAAGTTAAGAAGTCCACACGGGTCACCACCCGGCTCATCGGGGATATTGGTGAAAGTATAGCGATGAAAGAATCGCTGTATCTGGTTGAGACGACTTTTCGGGCTGAGCAGCACACCTTCATTGTTGTAAGCGTTCTTCTCTGTCCGCCAAGCCCATAGAGCCGGAGACATAAGGTTAGCCAACAAGAAAGCCGGTATCAGCTCATTCGGGTAGAAGTCTATTTCCAATACCGAAAGGCTGACCGCACCAGAGAGTTTGTCAAGCTTCTCTTCCAATTAGCCTTTCACTCCTCAGATTGGTAAGTAGGGCACCAGGTAAGGAAAAGCCAGCAGCGCCAAGACCAACACCGTGACGATCCATAAAAAGACGACTTGCCACTTTCGTCTTTTCGGCAGTGCGCAACCTGTTTCCGATAGGCAGTCTTCTTTTTGCGGTCGGTAAGTGAAGTAAAAGCCTGCCCCCAGAGAGATCAGTGTCAGACCGAGGAAGTATGGCCGATACGGTGTGAGTGCCGCAGCGAACACCAGCCCCGATGCTCCCAGGAATGAGAGCGCCACTGGAAAGACGCAACAACTCAAAGGGAGAACCGAAAAGAATGCTGAGACCAGCGAAAAGCCGTTCGCAATTGATGCCTGCGCTACTTTCATAAGCTACCGGTCCGACGGATTTCGCACAATCCTCAAGTAGCGATCCGCTATTTGAGGGAGGCGAGCAGTTCCTTGACTTTGTTCTTGAATTCTTCCTTGTCCAAGTGCGGAGCTTTGGTAACCCCACCCAGTTGATGCATCCAGAATGAGGGCTCAGGTGTCGCTCCCTCCCACTTGGATTCCGACCGCCGAGTGTCTTGGCCCACTCCTCACCAGTCACCTTGCCGCCGTCCCAGTAGTAACTCAGGCGCTCATCCTTAAATTCATCCGATCTGGTTTGTGCCCAGCCTCTGCTATCACCGGGAACATCGGCAACCAAATGATGTGGGCGCGAAGTTGACTGTCTGGAATCTCTTTAAGCACATTCTACATGTCTGCGAATCCGCGACGACACGCCGGGCAAACAGGCGAGACCAGGGCAATTAGTCTAACTTTCCCCGAGTCTTGCTGGAATCGCTGCTTCAACTGCTCTGTACTACTCAAGTCTTGCATTGGTGAACTCTCTTTACTTTCTCGGCGAGCGAGCACTGATACAACGGCAACTGCTATGAAAGCCACACAGTATGACTACTCCACGGAACATTCGCTCTTTAGTCATTTTCATCTCCCTTCAATCTTGCTATGACGGAATGTTCCTCAAGTCTACACTCTCGTGTTAGGTCAAGAGTCAAGGGGAAATTTAGTGTGTAAGTGGCGTGCCCGCTCTATTAACTTTTGCCCACGCAAACACATTCGATTTCGCGGATCTTCGGCCGCTTTAAGGTACTCTTAATGATTCTGGGCACTGGCAATCTGATCCAGGTACTGTTTGAGTTCGGCATGACCGCCATGGTCGGCCCAACCGGCGGGCGTCGAATTAACCTTGGAGTCTCTGACATTCACGTTAGCACCCTGTTGGATGAGGAACTCGACCATTCTTCGATGGCCGTTGAGCGCTGCGTAATGGAGGCCCGTGCCAGAGTAATCAAAGCCAGGTGGGATAGCGTCGATCTGCGCCCCGTTTTTCAGTAGCAAGCTCGCGGCGTCGATGTGATTGTGCATGCAAGCGTAGACGAAAGCGTTGTTGATGATGTCCTGTGGATCATCGGACCAGTGCGCGACCCTCGCTTGCAGTTCGTCTTTTATCTGGCAATCCAAATTTGATTTTTGCAGTTCGCCGAATGGCCAATCGATCTTTCCGGCTTCTGGTTTCAGAGTGCCGTCGCTGCGGAAGAAACTTTCGATCAAATCTATACGACCGAGCCCCGACGCAATACGCAGGTTATGCAGTGATGCACCACGGTCGAGTAGCAGATCGATCACGCGCCGATTATTCCAATACAACGCTTCCTCCAATGGCGACCAACTACCAGCGCCGTTAATCGCAGCGCCGTTGTCAAGCAGCAGCGCGGCAATCTCGACATTGTCTATGCAGGCAGCGGCGCCGAGTGGCCCACTGACCTCCGCGCCGGCGTCAATTAGAAGTTCGGCCATGTCAATTTTGTTCGGCACATCGACGGCTTCAAGAGCCAAACACTGGAGTAGTGTGGGATGACTCCTTGACGAACGGGCCGTCGCTAAAGAACGGTCCTGGTCCAATAAGGACCGGAGTCCCTCAAGTTCGCCAGATTTAATCGCCTGTATCGCCGGATGAAATTTCGCGTCCATGAGAATTCTCCTTAGTTTACCGACGGCTCGCGTTGAGTCGCTTGGCGGCTCTATTCACTTCGCCCAAACAGCACACGCCTGCCGGATTGCGTGACTCACAAGCGCATAAGCCTTCTCGGATCAGCATTGAAATTCTGTCAGGAATCGTCGTAGCACCTGAGCAGGAAATCTCGTCGCGAATGTGACTCTCATCAAAGCCAAAGCAGTAGCACAAAGGAATAGGATCTATCTTTGCTTTCATTCCGACGGGGATTCGCAAATCATCGGTCGTGAATCTATGACTACCTTGCTCTTCGAAGTAGACGACTGGACAACCCCTCGTCGAGCAGAAGCTGTACGTTCCCGTCATCGCCTCTTCCAGCAAATGCGGCTTGAGCATCAATAGCACTGTCTTCCGGGAGACAGGGCGGCTTTGGCTCTCGCAGTTTGTACATAGCTGGTCTGAGATTTCGTTTGCGCACGTTTCTGACGTCTCACGCTGATCAGTCGCGGATTCCGTAGGACAACAAGTCATAGTCATTTAAGCGATTTCTTCAGTTCGGTCGTTAACGACTCGCCGTCGAGTCTGCGCTCCGGTGAAACGCCGCGGAGTTGGTGCATCCAATAATTGGGGACAGGCGGTTCCGCCTTCCATTCAGCGGCGCGATCAAAGACGAGGTAAACATCCCACGCGGGCCGATCGTCGCCTAGTTGCAGCACGCGCGAATAGCTTTTGGTGAGTTCTCCCTTGGCGTCCCAGTAGAAAACGACTCGACTGTCTGGCAGTCGCTTCATGGCAGAAGGAACACTTGTTTCATTGTCACTTTCTAATATTGGAACATACACTGAATAAACTCGGAGGTCTGAGTTCTTTACTCGCTCCAGTACTTTGGTTTGGACTTCGGAGGCCCCCGAAGACAACCGGGTCAAGTGGGAGATAACAGCATCAGCAACCTGACTTTGCCCTTGTCTGCATTGAATTTCGCGCGCAACTCGTTCAAATCGGTGCTGTATCCAGCCTTCTGGTGCGAGCTCGATATGTAGGATCGCTCGCCGCCAAAGACAAGCACTCCTGCCAACAGCACCCCCAACGTCATAACTAAAAGAACTCGCTGCTTAGCCATATAGAATTTCCTTTCATCAATGATCTTAGTCCCGCGATTCGACGCCTTTGATTCCCACAACGACGGGGCAACACGCAGACTCACCGTGGCGCTCGAGTTCTCCCTCGCAAGCCGAGAGATGTTTCGCCAACACACGACGGAAACCCTTCATTGCTTTAAGCCGGTCATCAAGTTCCGACAGTTTTCGTTGAAGCAGATCGCGCACTTCTCTACACTCATCGGCACCGCCCGTCGCCAGCAATCCCTTTATCTCATCGAGCGAGAACCCCAACTCCTGAGCCTGCTTGATGAACTGCACTCGCTCAACGTGCTCATGCGTAAAGAGTCGAAAGCCACCAGAGGTACGTGGGGCGCGAGGCAACAATTTCATCCGTTCGTAATACCGCAACGCATCGATGCTTACACCGGCGCGAGCTGCTACCTCGCCGATCTTGAGTTCGCTGCGATTCATCTGATTACCTCACAGATCAAAGTATAGACCCTGAAGCCAGGTCCAGAGTCAAGTCAGAGAGTATTAGTGAGTGGGATCGAGAGATTGGCCCCTGATAGGTGTGCCAACTTTCAGAGGATGAGTAGATCGGTGACTCTAGGCAAAGGTCGCTGCGAGGAATTCTTTGGTTCCCTCCGGGCCGGTCATTTCCAGCCAAATCGGACCATTGTCCGGCTCCACCGTGATGCAAAACTGCAGGAAAGGACAACATTGACGCTCAAGGTTGATAAGCTGAGCTAGCTCGGTGAGACACTCGCCAGCGGCTGGAAAACTATAGGCATAACCATTCTCTAATTCTCTTACATCAGCACGTCGTGCCTTCTCAAGTACGTCCCGCCGTCGCTCTTGAAGTTCAGAATCTGTCAAGCTGCATGCTATTGGTAAGCTCATGGTTTCCGTCTTTGTGCAAATGGTTAAGCTCTGGGCGCATACATAATAATTACGACACCCACAAGCGCAACGATGCCACCAATGATATCGAATCGATCTGGCAAGATCTTATCAATTTGCCAACCCCATAAAATCGAGAGAACAATGAAGACGCCGCCGTAGGCAGCATAGACGCGGCCGAAGTTTGCTGGTTGCAATGTTGGGATAACTCCATAAAGAACCAGAACAATGGCGCCCAAGGCGGCGAGCATGATGCTTTTTCCCTCGCGCAACCAAAGCCAAACAAGGTAGCCGCCACCAATCTCACAAAGTCCAGCCAGAAGGAAATAGAATACGGACTTGGTAATGAGCATACGCTTGGTCAATCCTTTCTAACGAAGCTAGTCAATCAAACACTGTCCATCCTAGCGCGTCAAAACGAAGCCCACTATTTTTGCATTTCAGTAGGCTATTTCTATTTCAAAGTGGCAGCGGCAAAAAGGCGCAGTCGGTGGCGTATCTCGTCACGCACGCGCCGAAACACGGCACGCTTTGTGTCCTCGTCACCTTCGGCTGCGACCGGATCGTCAAAGCTCCAGTGGATTCGCTTCGTATTACCGGGGAAAACCGGGCAATGCTGGTTGGCGTTAGTCCTCGCTTGTAATCGGCAATCGGAATGGCTCCGGCAATACAGCCCGTGTAGGCCGAGATGTCGTTCACCAATTCAGTGGGCAGCTCCTTCTTAAGCGCGATATCACTGACAGCCACGCGACCGCCCGGCTTAAGCACTTTGCAATTTCCCGAAAGACTGCTGTTTTGTCTGGAGCGAGAGTGATT
>JACCSP010000143.1 GCA_013812905.1 Pyrinomonadaceae bacterium | reverse complement strand
ATTGATCACAGGATGGCTGGGCACGGATGTGGCGTTCGTGCTTGATTCGTTGACCTACCTTCTCTCGGCTGCTTTGATCGCGAGTGTGCGTCTTCCCAGGCGGCCGAAGCGGGAGAAGGGCAAGCTCACGGTCGGTAGAGCGCTGGGAGTCACGGAGACAATTGAAGGAGCACGGTATGTTAAGCACCGGCCACGCGTGCTGGCACTATTGCTGGTCAAACCTGCGTGGGGTCTCGGCGGCGGAATCCTCACCTTGCTGGCGGTCTTTGGTGAGAGAATCTTTCCCGTGGGCAAAAGCGCGGCTACCGGCATCGGCGTGCTGTTCGCGGCGCGAGGCATCGGGACTGCGGTAGGACCAATCGTAGCGCGGCGTGTAGCAGGGGAGGGCAAGAAACGCATGCTGACCACCATAGGAATATCCTTTCTAATTGGCGGTCTGGGTTACATTGCATTTGGCAGCACACGCAGCTTCATAGTGGCTTTGATCGTTCTGGGACTCGCGCACACGGGCGGGAGTATCCTCTGGGTTTTCTCCACCGTAATGCTGCAACGCGACGTGGAAGACAGTTTTCGCGGTCGAGTATTTGCCGCCGAGTTGGCCTTGCTCACGCTGGCGATGGCAGCATCAAACTATATGACAGGAGAACTATTGGACAGCTTTGGCCTTTCACCGCGTTTGGTTACGGTTGGCATCGGCATCTTATTCCTCATTCCGGGCCTGGTCTGGTTCATGACTCAGCGATGGTGGGATCGAGGAGAACGCGATCAAACTCCGGACTTAAGAATCGTCGAAGAGCTTCACCCAGAAGGTGAAAAGGTGCCGGGATAAGGAAGGGTTCATTTTCCATTTGACATTTCTGAATCTCACTTTGTGGTACTTCGTGTTAGTTCGTGGATCGTTTGCTTAGCCCAGAGAACAGAACGATCCACGAAATCACACGAACGGACACGAATCAGAAGTAAACAAAGATAAATGACGAATTATGACCAATAAGAATCATGGGAAATGGAAAATGAACCGTGAGCTGATAAGGAGCGAAAATACGTATGAACATCACAGTGGGAGTGATGGGATCCGCGAGCGATGCCAGCGAAGGACCAACTGGCGATGCGCTCAGAAAAACCGCCTCGGCGCTGGGGCGTTCATTTGCCGGGCGCGATGTTGTCCTTATGACCGGTGCTACATCCGGAATAGTCTACCTGGTCGGCAAGGCCGCGCAGACGTCCGGGGTGTTCCACATTGGAGTCTCGCCGGCGACTGCTCACAAAGAGCATGTCGAGCTCTATCAACTCCCCACGGACGCGTGTGATCTAATCGTCTACACAGGCTTTGGTTTGAAGGGTAGGAATGTAGTGCTGGTGCGTTCGTGCGAGATTGTAATCTTTATCGCGGGAGCAATGGGATCGCTTAATGAGTTCACTATAGCCCATGACGAAGGCAAAGTAATTGGGTGTTTGACGGGAACTGGCGGTGTTGCTGACGAGGCCGACTATCTCCTGCAGAAGTTCTCTAAAGACACTGGCGCGAGCCTGATTCAGAGCCAGCACCCCGAACAATTGCTTGATGCCTGCCTGACAGCCTTGCGCTCCGGTCATAGTGCGCTGCCTCCCAAGCCCAGGATGCTGTGACCAACCCAAACATGAGCTCAACCGCCACCATCGAGACTCTTTACACCGCAAGGGATCTTTCCGCAGCTGACCTCGACAATGCGGACTGGGATCGGGTCAAGGCAATTAAACTCACACGCTACTGGTCAGGCGAACTCGCCCCTGCCGGCCGGCACGCGGAAGCTCGGATCCTCTGGTCTGATGACTCACTTTCTGTTCGATTTGTTTGCCGCCAGAAGGAACCCTTGTTCGTGAGCTCAAATCCGCAAACCGAAACGAAGACGATGGGATTGTGGGAGCGTGATGTCTGCGAAGTCTTTGTCGCGCCGGATCCCAAACAGCCAAATTGCTATTTTGAGTTTGAAGCGGCGCCCACGGGTGAGTGGGTTGATCTTGCTGTTCATGTTAAACCGGTCCAGCGGGAAACTCAGTGGGACTTCGTGTCAGGTATGACTACCACAGCACGCATCGGCAAAGATCAAATAATTCTCGCGATGCGGATCCCCTGGGGCGATAGGATCCGTAAGCCTCAACGAGGCGAGCGCTGGCGGGTTAATTTGTTTCGATGTGTCGGCAGCAGTCAGGACCGTGGTTATCTTGCCTGGCAACCCACGCACACTGAACAACCGAACTTCCACGTACCAGAGGTTTTTGGTTGGCTTGTTTTTGACGAGTGAAGATTCGTCTTCATGCCAAGTAAGCTTTCAGGCTTCCAAGATCGGCAGCGCTCATATCAGTTATTTTTACCCCAATCATGTAGCCCTCTTCGATTCGATCTTCATCGACCGGTTCGTAGCGGATTGACATCACGCGTATATGAATAGGCCCGGACGGCAACTCAAGTTCAACTTCCAGCGTACAATCGCCACCCGCAAGGTAGTGTCCGCCAATCCGGATAGCGGGAACAATCAGCGCCAAGCCGGTGGCGCTGATGTCCTGCGTGAAGCCACTCAGCGTTGGTAGCGGCCGCCGACCGTTCGCCTTTTTGCCTGGTTCGTGGAGTGAAAGGGTAAAGGGCAGGCGTACGCGACGTCTGGAGGCGCGGCGGTCGCCGGCATATCCTCGTAACCGGCCCACTAGTGTTCGGAGAAAGTCCGACATCTCGCACACCCGTGCCCTGCTTCTCTCCAACCGGGAGGCTATCAAGTGAATGTGAGGGGAAAGGGCAACTGGGGAAAGAATGAAAGAATCAATCCTCGCCTATCTATTGTAAGTAAATTACTAAGGTGCTGGCAATGGGCAATTTCTGAATTGCTCGACGAAACTACACTCGGGCGAGGACTTTCCGAGTCTACCGGCTCGCCGGATTGCGAACCTCGACGCTCTTTCGTCCCCTGATTGCAGCGTGATCCGCTGTAATTTGGGATTTTGGTCCTCAAAACTCTTTATCCATGATGGGCAACAACTCCACATGTCGTCGGGCAACGATTAGGTGTTCAGTTGGGAAACGCTCGCCGCGGACGGGCTCTGGGTAGTGGTTCTGGTCGAGATGTAGCCGATGCGAAACGCTGCCAACCAGGATCGGCAGCTATTTCTTTAGAGGTGTCGCGGGGAGCGGCTTGCCGGCCACATCACCATTTCTAACTCCCGATTGATCGATGAAGAACGACAAGCGGCCAGTACGTCCATACTGGGCAGGCTCGGCGCTGGCAGTCCAGCTTTTTCCATCGGCAGAGACGGTGATTCGAAAACGATAGCCCGTTGTTTCTGTTCCTTCAAGGTCTTTTGGTATTAGGCCGGCAAGTATTAGAGCGGGCATGTCACCAAATTTCCCCGCGTGTTGCTGGCTATAGACCAGTTGGGCCAATGAAATGCGCAGTAGCAGGTCTTGCACGTCGTTATGATGGGTGTCGATTCGAGCATTGAAGAAAAACTCATTCCCAGCCTTCTTTACTATCGCCTGGTTTTCCTTGTCACCAACGATCCACTTGCCGTTAAGGCGAATCAGCGCGACTGGCTCTGCCTGCTCTTTGTTCTCCCCATCTTTGACTCTTACAAATACGGTCGCAGCCTCGCCGCTTATCTGTTCACCGCGAATGTCAACCTTCTCTGGGACAGCCGCTGCTAAACGCTCAAAGTCAGGGCGCAGGTCGTCAAATTCTGCAGGCTTCAATGTTTCAATCGCGGGCTGATAAATGGAGAGTGAAAATGCTTCGCGGAACTTTCTCTCGCGCATCAATCTGTAAAACTCGCGGACCGCGTCGGATGGCGATCCCGCTTGGCTCGCGGCCGCGGTTGCGGGACTTTGCGTTACGGAGCCTTGCGCCACGGCCATCGTTCGGGCAACCGGGAGACTGGCCGCGGTCGCAATGAGCGCAAGCGCAAAATTGAGGAGACGGGAAACGGGCACCGCGCGACGCCCGCATTCTTTGGGAGTCTGTGCATCTGAAATCCTTAGAATGCTTATCAAAACGGGAAGCGGTAACGAGCTGGTCTCAATTTGGTTGAAATGCGATCGGCGCGGCCCTCAATCGCGCGGTGCATGGCCGCGCCGCCAGACTGATAGAACACTACCCAAGCCTGAAAGGTTGCTTATGTTCCCTTCTTTCGCCCGGCTGACAGAATCCACTCGCGCCCAACCGCGTAAAGCAGCATCGTAATGGCCACAAACGGGAGAAGGGATAAGAGGTCGGCATAGCCTTTTACATGTCCTGGCGGTTCGTCGAAGAACGGATTATTTGCAAGCATCCATGCCTTCGTGGCATCGAATGTATCTGTGAAGTAACCGGCCATGAATGCATAAACAATGCCGGCTAGCGCTGCTCCGGCGATGTAGCCTGAGGCCATCAATACGCCAGGACTCTTATCGCTTTCGGCGACCAGTTCTTCTTCGGTCATGTGTGCGTGTTTGCGTCGCAAATTGCGATCAACCAGCCAGCGAACCATGCCGCCGATGAAAATGGGACTTGATGCGGAAAGAGGCAGATAGACGCCAACCGCAAAGGCGAGTGAAGGGAGGCCCGCCATCTCCAGCACGATGGCGATCATGACCCCGATGAGCACCAGGTTCCACGGAAGTTCCCGGTTGAGAATGCCCTTAATGATATAAGACATCAGGGTCGCTTTCGGGGCGTCAAACTTCTCGACCGTCTGGCCATTAGGACGCATTCTGTTTTGGCCGTTTATTGCCGGGTCAACGATGTATTGAGGGACGCCCTGCGCGTCCACGAGGTAACGACCCTCACGCCCACCCTGAGGGTCCGTCTTGTGCCAGACTCTGTAGCTACTTCCGTCATCAGCGGCCTGCGGACCGTGAAGTTTTTCCTCCTGGCCGAGCTTTGACATATCAGCTCGAAGCTCAGGAGTGAAGTTGCGCTCGATCTTGTAGATGATTCTGCCGGAGTCGTTGACGAGGTATTCGCCCTCGCCCAAACCTTCGATGTTAGGACTGCTGGCGTCTCGTTTGAGAACGCGGTAATTGCCCGGCTCACGGGGCGTAATGTCTTCGGCGTAGACAGGAAGCGCCCCAGCCTCGCCGGGTGAAACCCGCTGCACCTTCTCATCTACTCCAGCGAAAGTAATGCGGCGGGCGTAAATCGTTCCGTTCTCGTTCAGGCGAATTAAGATCGGCCCGAGGACGAGAGCTGAGATTATCGCTCCTACGAGAATCGCAATTTGTTGATACTTCGGCGTCGCACCCACAAGAAACCCGGTTTTTAAATCTTGCGAAGTAGTCCCCCCGTTGGACGCCGCAATACAAACGATGGCACCAATCGAGAGGGCCGTGACGTAGTACGGAGGCCCAGTCCATCCCATGAGTAAGAAAATCAGGCAAGTCAGCAACAAGGTCGCGACCGTCATACCGGAGATCGGATTAGACGAGGAACCAATTTCTCCGGTTAACCGAGATGAGACTGTCACGAACAGAAATCCAAAGGCGATAATCATTACCGCGCCCAGAAATGCCACAACAAGACTCTGTTGAAGGCCAAGCTGCGGAAAAGCCATGATCATCGCGATGAGACCGATGATACCGGCGAGTACATACTTCATGGGGATGTCCTGATCGGTGCGAGGCATGCGAGCGCTCGCCTCTTGGCCTCCTCGCAGGTCGCCCAAGCCACCCTTCAAGCCGTGCCAGATCGTGGGGAGCGAGCGGAAGAGACTAATGATTCCACCCGCAGCGACTGCTCCCGCGCCGATGTAGAGAATGTAATTTCCACGTATGGCGTTTGGGCTCATCCCACGAATCGGTGCCGTCCCCGGTGGGATAGCGCCGGTTGACTCTCCACCCCCAAAGTAAGCAATGGTCGGAATCAGCACAAGATAAGCGAGTACGCCGCCCGCGCACATGATCGAAGCGATGCGGGGGCCGATGACGTAACCGACGCCCAGGAGCGCCGGGTTAACTTCAACCCCTACTGAGCCTTTGTCGTAGGGCGCCCCGAAGATTTTTTCCGGTGCTTCCTTCCAAGTATAAAAAGCCCTGTGAGCGGCCTGGTAAAGAATGCCGATGCCAAAACCGGTGAAGATGGTTTTGGCGCCAATGTTGATTCCACCTGTATCGCGAGCTGCCATCTCTGCCTGGGCTTCGCGTGAGGCTGCTGCGCGCGACTCATCGGACGCTCCCGCTTTCAACACCTCGGCGCAGGCGGTGCCTTCTGGATACTTGAGAAGGCCATGCTGTTGCACGATCAGCGCACGGCGCAAAGGAATCATCATCAGAATGCCGAGCAAGCCACCCAGGACGGCGACGAGCATAACGCGCGTCAACTCAAGGTCGAAGCCGAGGATCATAATCGCCGGCATCGTCACGCCGACGCCAAAAGCGATTGACTCGCCCGCGGACCCTGCGGTCTGAACTATGTTGTTCTCAAGGATGGTTGCGTTTCTCAGCCCCATCTGCGCGACGAGGCGAAACAGAGCAATCGAAATGACAGCGACGGGAATCGAGGCGCTGACCGTCAAGCCAACTTTCAATACCAGGTACAAGGAAGACGCGCCGAACACGACTCCCAACAGTGTCCCAACGATGAGTGCCCGCGCGGTTAGTTCCGGAATGACAGTCTCAGCGGGAATGTACGGTCGAAATGTAGCAGCTAATGGATTCTCAGGTTTGGCCCCGACCCGATCCGGGAATTCATTCGCACCGACACTCTCAGAAGACATCTGAAGTAACCTCCGAATGAGTTTTTAGAACGGGGAATGCGCAGGATAATGACAGTCGTTACTCTACAGCTTGGACCGCGATTGGGCAAGGTTGTTTCTTAACAAAACCCTATGATTTGCAGATATTTGCGACAATTCGTAGAGCGCTTCATGGCTCTAAAACCGGACCTCATTTTCCGTTTTCCATTACTACTGTCCCAACGTTGAATCGGTTCATTGTTTGTATCTTGTTGGATCTGATCGCCTTAACTCCTATTGCTGGAATCGATTTCAATTCACTACGGCTTACCGCTGCAATCCGACTTTCGGCGGCTCAACAGATCACTACCACCTCGCGGTAGCTGGTGGTCCTCAGCAAATCACTCATGTCGACGCCCATGAGGTCACTCACACCTCGCGGTAGCGGGTGGGTCCTCGTAAGCTATGTTAAAGCATCAAAGTCTGAGGATGGTACTGATGACCTCATGAGACCGCCCTGTGAGTGGTAAGCAGCCTGAGCGCCACCTTCCTCATACGTTTTCCACCCGCTTTCGATTACACTTTGCATCGTGCCTTTCAAAACCCTTCAAAGCGAGACACGCCTACACATGTCGAGACGTACAACCCTACAACTGCTGCTAATCGCAGCATTTATTTTTCAATCGGCTCCGCTTGCGATAGCTGGTGCAGCGCGAAACGAAACCCGCGCCCCGAGATCCACCAGCTTTGCGCAGATTCCCACTCCCGATGAGATCCTGGGATTTCGTCCCGGCGACGATCGCAAACTCGCGAGCTGGAATCAAGTGCTCACGTATTTCAACAAATTGGATCAGGCCAGCGATCGGGTGAAGTTTGAAGCTCTGGGCAGGTCAACAATGGACGTGCCATTTGTGATGGCCACAATCAGTGCACCGGAGAATCTTTCGCGTCTCGAGGAATACAAGAAGATTCAGCAGTTGCTCGCTGATCCTCGCAAGCTGGGTGCCCCAGGTTTCCGCGAGCGTAAGGCTGCGGAACTGATCGCGCGCGGAAAGACGATCGTGCTCATCACCTGCGGCATTCACTCAACCGAGGTCGGTTCATATCTCTCCAGCATGCTCATTGCTCACCGCCTGGCTTCGTCGAACGAACCTGAAATTCAGGAGATTCTGCGTAATACGATTGTCCTGCTGGTTCCCTCCTTGAACCCTGATGGTGTAGACATTGTCAAAAACTGGTACGACAAAACCCTCGGCACTCCTTACGAAGGCACGGACCCGCCGGAGCTTTACCACAAGTATGTGGGTCACGATAACAACCGCGACTGGTATGCGTTCCCGCAGGTCGCGACGAAGATTACTGTAGATAAGATTCACAACGTCTGGCATCCGCAGATTGTGCATGACATTCACCAGCAGGGCGCTTCTGGTTCCCGTCTTTTTCTCCCGCCCTACATGGCGCCTGTCGAACCAAACGTACCGAAGCGACTGGTCGATGGCTATTCGGAGCTGGGCAACTGGATGGCCGGGCAACTGCGAGCGAGGGGCTTCCAGGGGATCACGACAAATTCAACTTACGATGCCTGGACGCCGGCACGCGCCTACTCACATTATCACGCCGGTGTGCGCATGCTATCAGAGACTGCGTCGGCACGTATTGCGTCGCCCATCACGATCAAGTTTGAGGAACTACGTTCGCGCGAGGGTTACGATCCGCAGAAGGAATCCGATAAGTTCGGACCGGTTTGGCCCGGCGGACCCTGGAATCTGCGTGACATTACCAGGTATATGACCACAGCCGCGTTCATCCTTTTGCAGCACGCGTCGCAAAATCGTGAGGGTTGGCTGAGCGAATTCTATCAAATTGGAAATGAAGCGGTGCGCCCCCGAAGACGGGGCGAATTGCACGCATTTGCGATTCCGCCGGCAGAGCATGTGGGACCACTGCTGACTATTCTGGAAAGTGGTGGAGTGGAAATTGACTACCCCGGCGCATTCTCCGTGAACAAACGTAAATATCAACAGGGCACGGCCGTCGTCCGCATGGCCCAACCATACGGCAGCTTTGCCAAAGCCCTGCTGGAAACTCAACGCTACCCCGATCTGCGCGACGCTTCAGGTCATCCGATTCCGCCGTATGACGTAACTGCTCACACGCTACCGTTACTCATGGACGTGCCGGTTGATCCCATCTACACACGTTTAGCATTACCAAAGCCCAAGCCTGAGAAACAGGTTGGCGGAAACGGTGTATGCGGTGATGGTGCTCGTCGAGCAATCTATAAATCCCACGTCCCGTCAATGGATGAGGGTTGGACGCGATGGGTGCTTGAAAACCAGGCGAAGTGTCTTTTTCACGCTTCTCTTCAAGACGCCCTTCTCCGACGAGGCAATCTGTATGAAGAGTTTCCTACCATCATTGTTCCCGACCAGGCGCCGCAGACGATTCTCAATGGATACCGTACCGGTGCCATGCCGCCGCAGTTTATTGGGGGCATGGGCGAGGAAGGCGTGAACGCATTGCGGGAGTTTGTAGAGCAGGGCGGAACGCTCATCTTTTTAAATCGCGCCTCGGATTTTGCTATCGAGCAATTCAAGTTGCCGTTGCGCAACGTAGTCGCAGGAGTACCGCGCACGGATTTTTTTGTCCCCGGCTCAATTCTGCGCATCGAGCTAGACATCTCACATCCCATTGCGAAGGGCATGCCGACAGAATCGATCGCCTGGGCAGAAGATTCGCCGGTGTTTGAGGTAGTCAGTAATGCGGGTGCGGGAACGAAGAGTATTGTCCCCGCGTCGAATGTGCGCGTAATCGGGCGTTATCCGGCAAATAAAGATCCGTTACTCTCAGGTTGGCTTCTGGGAGGCAATAGCATTAGGGGCAAGGCTGCGCTGGTAGAAGTCACTCTGGGCAAGGGGCGAATCATCCTCTTTGGCTTTCGTCCACAGTATCGCGCGCAGTCGCTGGCAACTTATCCACTCTTTTTCAATGCGATCACCAGGCAATAAACAAACCCGTCACTATCCACAGATTACGCAGCGCGGCCGTGGCGACGCTCTTAAGTCGGACGTCACAGAAAAGAAACACGATCTAAAGATTTCCGAAGAGCATCTTTGAGATAATGGCTGGCAACAAAAGAGGTGCCCCCAAAGTTAAGATTCTGAGTTCTAATCTCACGTTCAGGAGGACAACAATGAGAAGATTGCACTTGGGAATTGCTATTTCGCTCGTTCTGGCTTCGATGAGTTTGGCCTTAGCCACACAAAAGGACAAACACGGAGGGCGTCCTCTCACCGCTACCCTGACTGGAGCGGCGGAGGTGCCCGGACCTGGTGATGCTGACGGGACCGGTAGGGCGACGATCACGCTCAACCCCGGTAAGGGTCAAGTCTGCTATAAACTAGCGGTTTCCAATATTGGTACGGCGACAGCTGCTCACATTCACACCGGAACCGCGGATGTGGCGGGGGCTGTTCTTGTCGGTTTACGGACGCCCCGCAGTGGGTCTTCGAAGGGCTGCGTCAATCTGGATAAAGAGAAGGTGAAAGACATCATCCAGAACCCCGCAAACTATTACGTTAACGTTCACAACGCTGAGTTTCCTGATGGCGCTGTACGGGGCCAGCTCTCGAAGTAGACTCGGAGTAGAATAGTCTCGAACCACGGCCATAGATAAAGGGCCCGAGAAATGGTGTTCTCAGGCCCTTTTTTAGCGCAAATTACTTAGTGATATTCGTGTCACTGAACCTCCGGAAAGGCAAGTGAAAGCAGATATACAACGCTTGCTTTTTCCGTTGGCGCCTTCGCAGCGCGCTCCATCGAATTCGCGAATGCCCTCACGCCTCAGGTAGCCCTCGTCTATCGCCGTCCAGATTCTCACATGAACCGAACGCCGCCACAATTTCTTAGTCGCCGCCTCCCTAGAAATCACATCGGCGAGTAAACTCTCTGTCTCCGCCCTCGCACATGGGACACGAGCGACATCTCGACCGCGCTCAAGCACGCCACCGATACCGATCATCGTAAAGCCAAAGACGACGGTCAGCATGAGATTGATCCAGAGCATTTTCGGTCGCAGCCTCGTGGCGACCAGGAACAAGCTTCCTGCGAGCAACTCCACCCACTCACCAGTCAACTTTAACGGGTACCAAAGCATTAGCACTATGGCCGCGATGAACCAGGGCAGGATTTGAATGGGTGGACCACTCG
>JACCSP010000112.1 GCA_013812905.1 Pyrinomonadaceae bacterium | reverse complement strand
ACGAGGGGCGAACCGTTTACCCTAAAACTTGACATTCAGTCAGCTACTTGCCAAACCAACCGATGGGCCTGCCTGAGAGGTCCACCCAGACGCTCTTCACATGTGTATACATCTCCAGAGCATGCTTTCCCATTTCCCGGCCGTAACCTGATTGCTTATAACCTCCGAACGGAGAAGCCGCATTGAACATGTTGAAGGTATTAATCCAGACCACGCCGGCCTTTATTTCTTTCGCGAAGCGATGTGCACGAGTGATGTCGCGCGTCCAGATACCCGCAGAAAGCCCGTAGATGGTATCATTCGCCTGTTTGATCAAATCATCCTCGTCTCGAAAGGTAATCACTGAAACTACCGGTCCGAAGATCTCTTCCTGAGCGACGCGCATTTGATTGTTTACGTCTGAAAAGATTGTAGGCTGAAAGAAGTAGCCATTTTGAAAAGCTCCCTCGAGTTGGGGCGATTCACCGCCAGACAGCACCGTGGCGCCCTCTTTTTGCGCCACATCAACATAACCCTTTATGCGGCTTAATTGTTCCGCTGAGACCTGCGGACCCATATGGGTGGCTTTGTCCATTGGATCGCCAACCTTGATCCTGGACGCCTTCTCTTTTAGTAGTCCGAGAAACTCCTCTTTTACCTTCTCCTCGACAAACAGGCGTGATCCGGCACAACAGACCTGTCCCTGATTGAAGAAAATTCCCATCATGGCGCCACTGACCGCCTGATCCATGTCTGCATCTGCAAACACAATGTTAGGCGCTTTACCTCCGAGTTCGAGCGACACCTTGGTAAGGTTCTCGGCAGCAGCCTTCGCAATCAGCTTGCCAACCTCAGTAGAGCCGGTAAAAGCAATCTTATCGATTCCCGGATGAGCTGCCAGCGCGGCGCCCGCCGTCTCGCCGTAACCGGGAACGATGTTGACTACGCCTTCGGGAAAGCCGGCTTCCTGGATCAGCTTCCCGAGTTCCATCGCCGTCACGGGAGTTTGTTCAGCCGGCTTCAGTACCACCGTATTGCCAGCCGCAAGCGCAGGCGCCAATTTCCAGGCCGCCATCAAGAGTGGAAAATTCCACGGAATAATTTGCCCGCAGACCCCTACAGGTTCCCGCAGAGTGTAATTGAACATTTGCCCCGGTACGGGAATCGTTTCGCCTTCGATCTTCGTAGCCCAGCCTGCGAAGTACTCGAAGTTTTCCGCGACTTGTGGCAGGTCGACGTAGGTCGACTCTTTGATCGGTTTACCGTTATCTGCAGTTTCCAGCGCAGCCAACTCGCTACTGTGTTCTTCAATTAACTTAGAGAGCTTGTAGAGTATACGCCCGCGATCCCGAGCGCTCATCTTGGACCACTTACCCTCGAAAGCACGACGAGCAGCACTAACGGCTTTGTCGATATCCGCTTTGTCTGCTTCGGAGACTTCGGCCAGGTTCTCGCCGGTAGCAGGATTGGGGGTAGTGAAAGTCTTACCGGATTCGGCATCGACCCACTGACCGTCGATGAAGAGTTGGTACTTGCGTGGTGTATTCGCTTCCGCCGGTTGTACAGATGACATTTATGACTCCTAAGTTGATTCGAAACGCTTGCTAGAAATGCCCAGCTAAAAATCGGTCGTGCCCGCCAAAAGCTGCCTCAGCACATAGGGCAGGATCCCGCCGTGCTGGTAATAATCGAGTTCTATTGGGGTGTCGATTCTAAGTGTAACCGGGACTTCTTCCTTGGCTCCATTTGCGCGGTGGACTACCAGCGTCACTTCTTGTAGCGGGCTAACACCAGTTTCAAGTCCCAGCAGATCAAACGTCTCAGTACCATCCAGACCGAGTGAGGCAGCATTAACTTCATCTTTGAACTGACAAGGTAACACCCCCATTCCCACGAGGTTACTGCGATGGATACGTTCAAAGCTTTGGGCGATAACTGCCTTTACGCCGAGCAAACGAGTTCCCTTCGCGGCCCAGTCACGCGAACTCCCAGTCCCATACTCCTGCCCTGCAATAACCATTAGAGGCACCCCTTCCTGCTGATACAGCATCGCCGCGCCGTAGATGCTCATCCGTTCAGCGCTCGGCTGATAAATCGTTACTCCGCCTTCGACTCCGGGGACCATCAGGTTTTTGATGCGGACATTCGCAAAAGTGCCTCGTACCATTATCTGGTGATTGCCACGACGCGAGCCGTAGCTGTTGAAGTCTTCTATCGCCACCCCTTTTTCCAAGAGGTAAAGTCCCGCAGGAGAATTAGCCTTGATAGCCCCGGCTGGGCTGATGTGGTCCGTGGTTACCGAGTCACCAAAAATCGCCAACGGTCGTGCCCCGTGAATGTCCCTCCAACTCCCAACAGCATTGCTGAAGTTTTCGAAGTATGGTGGCTCCTGGATGTAAGTTGAATCTGGATCCCATTCGTAGACATTGCCGGTCGTCGTTGGTATCTCATTCCAAACCGGGTTCTGTTCCGCAAAATTACTATAGAGACGACGGTATGTATCGGCATCAAACGCTGAGCGCAGGAGCTCGTTGATCTCCTGAAGGCTCGGCCAGATATCACGGAGGTACACAGGCTGATCGTCTTTCCCAATTCCCAGCGGCGCGCTCGAAAGATCCACGTCGACACGCCCCGCGAGGGCGAAAGCAACCACCAACGGCGGGCTCATGAGAAAGTTTGCTTTGATACTCTGATGAACGCGTGCTTCAAAATTTCGATTTCCGGATAGCACGCTCGCGGCTATCAGATCGTGCTCATTGACAACCTGCTCGATCGTCGGATCGAGGGGGCCGGAGTTACCGATGCAGGTCGTGCATCCGTAACCTACGAGATTAAAGCCAAGCTGATCGAGGTACGTTTGCAGACCGGTCTTTTGCAGGTACTCCGTAACAACGCGTGAACCCGGGGCGAGGGAGTTCTTGACTGCCGGCCGCACACTCAACCCATGCTCCACAGCTTTCTTCGCGAGCAACCCGGCAGCCAGCATCACACTCGGGTTCGACGTGTTAGTGCAGGACGTGATGGCCGCAATCAACACATCGCCATGACCGAGGTCGACCTCAGCATGCGGGAATTCTTCAGGATGAACCTCCTCCAGCCGATCGGGCGTAGGCCGATTGTTGACCATCTCCGTCTCTGACCAGGCGCTGGTGTTTATGCGGGTGAGGTCGCCTCCGACGGAACTAGGGACAGAATGCGCCTCTTGCCTGCCACCACCCGCGATAGCAGCTTTGGCGAGGCCCGGCACTCCTATCTTGGTAAAATAGCGAGCGGCACTTTCTTCCTCTGATTTTCCGTATCCACCTTCCGCAAATGGTTTCTGCAACAGACTAAGAAACTGATCCTTAAGATCCGGCAGCTCAATGCGATCTTGAGGACGCTTAGGGCCCGCGACGCTCGGACGGATCTCGCCGAGATCCAATTCAAGCACCACGCTGTACTGGCATTCACCTTTCCGCGGAATCCCAAACATACCCTGCGCGGTGTAGTAGCTTCGCACTGCTTCAACCTGCTCTCGATCACGACCCGTGGCTTCCAAATATAGGCAAGTCTCTTCATCGACTGGGAAAAACCCCATGGTCGCTCCATATTCCGGCGCCATGTTCGCGATGGTCGCGCGATCAGTTACCGAAAGGCTGGTGGACCCGTCGCCATGAAACTCGACGAATTTTCCCACTACCTTGGCCTTGCGCAACATCTCTGTCACTCGTAACACCAGATCCGTCGCCGTCACTCCATCGCGCAAACTACCACTCAGGCAAACTCCAACTACATCAGGTGTCAGGAAATAGACTGGCTGGCCCAGCATGGCCGCTTCAGCTTCGATGCCCCCGACGCCCCAGCCCACTATGCCCAGTCCGTTAATCATTGTCGTGTGCGAGTCAGTGCCGACGAGGGTGTCGGGGTAATAGATGCCGTGCTTTTCCCAAACGCTCTTGGCGAGATACTCAAGGTTTACCTGGTGACAGATGCCAATGCCGGGCGGGATAACCCCGAAACCGTCGAAGGCCTGCGTGCCCCATTTCAAAAACTGGTAGCGGGAATTGTTCCGCTTAAACTCCATCATCATATTCTTCTCAAACGCGTCTTTAGTGCTCGAGAAGTCCACTTGAACGGAATGATCGATGACCAGATCGACGGGTACCAAAGGCTCGATAACCGCGGTGTTCTTTCTCAGCCGCGCTACCCCGGAACGCATGGCCGCGAGGTCCACCAGTAGGGGCACTCCGGTGAAGTCCTGGAGCAATACCCTCGCCACCACAAACGGAATTTCCTCAGTTCGTTTGGCATTGGGTTCCCAGTTAGCCAGCGCCCGGACGTCGTCCTCGTTAATCTTTTTTCCATCCATGTTGCGCAATACGGATTCCAGGACAACTCGGATACTCACCGGAAGCTTTGAAATCGCGCCCACGTTCTCTTTTTCGAGTTGCGGTAACGAGTAAAACTTGGCAGATACACCGAGGCGGGGATTGAAGGACTGAAGCGAATTAAACGGGCTATTTGGCATAGGACTCTAAGACTATATTGTGCATGGGAGAGACTTTGCGCCTCCAATTTGTTAAGCAAGCGCCGGAGTTTTTACGTTTGTGTTGACAAAGTTCAGTGTAAGGTGAGGCCGGGCAATCGTCAAGCAACGCTTCTTTTAATCCAACTCGATCAAGCTGTAAAATATTGCGGCGCTTTCCGACGTTTGCTATAGTTCAGCGCGAAGAAATCCCTAATCTCTGATTCGATCTCTGGATGAGAAGCTGAATGTTTGCTCAGAATCGGAATCAGTTTTTTACAACGGTTGGTGTGGTCGAGAGATTCAAGGAGGCGGCATGACAAAGAAAACTGCTGAAAGTTTTGAGTACTTGAGCAATAATCCAGATTACGTTCCAAATCCCGAGATTGAAGAGCTTATGGAGGAGGAAATCTTACGCGCACCGAAGGATCCTGAATTGCTGGCCCACCGCCTGCGCAACAACACTGCTGCCTCCCCCAGCGACGCCGGTGGCGATCTCGACGCCTCCTGGGAGGACGTAAACGAGAGTGGTTCGGAAACCGTTGCCGGCGACAACCCAACGCCGGATCAATCAGTGGTTGAAGAAAACGCGCAGGCGATTGGTGTGAGTTTCGAAGACAACGAAGAACTCGAATTCATAGACAAAATCGAGCGCCGTGATCGAGATCGGTTTGAATTGGATCCTCGATCAAAGGCGAGCGACGATATGATCTGAAACGCTAGCCAATGCGCGTCTGGCTTAAGGCTTTTTGTCCTCCTCGGTTTTCGCGTCTTTGCCGTCTTCATCCTCGTCGTCATCGGCTTTCAGTTCGACTTCTACAATCTCATTGCTGGCGACGTCTACCTCAACCTCATAAGTCCTACTGTCCGCAGTGAGAATCTCAATCTCGCAGACGGTCTTCTCTCCTTCTTTCTCCACTTCGATCCCTAGCAGATTGCCGGGTTTAGCGGCTATGGCGATTCTAATCGACGCGATCACCTGATCGGCAGTGATGGCTGGTTTGGCCTTTTTGGCACTTCGCCCCTCCACTGCGAGCGCCAACGCAATTACACAGATTGAAACGGACCCGGCAATTGTCTTCAAGGTGATTTGTCTCCTGGTAGTTCTCCTGCGTAACCTTCTAACTCACACTTACTGGGAACCTGTGCATCCTCAGGGAGTTGTGGTCCCTAGTCAATTTTGATCCAAGCAGAATGCAGCCTCGTAGTATTAGGCGGCGCGCAGCCAGGGAGTCGCTAATAATCAGTGGACGAAATCTTTCATCCCTGTTACCTTTCTTCGAAGTTATCATCCTCGCCTTGTATGCCGCCTCGACGCAAACAAAGGCCTAATCCTCTAATCCCGCCAAAAAAACTTCTCAAAATGTCTTGCGACTATCAACCAGGATGGTAACGGGACCATCATTGACTAGTTCAACCTGCATCATGCTTCGAAAGCGTCCAGTAGCCACCCCACCGATACAGGCTTTAGCCCGCGTCACAAAAAACTCGTACAGGGGCTCCGCGATTTCTGGAGCTGCCGCTTCAATCCATGAAGGACGCAACCCGCGACGCACATCTCCATAAAGCGTGAACTGCGAAACCACCAGCAGCTCACCGCCTGCATCCGTCACCGAGAGATTCATTCTACCTTCAGAGTCGTCAAACACGCGCAACGAGCCAATCTTGCCGACGAGATATTCCGCATCCTTCTCTGTGTCATCACGGGCGACGCCTACAAATACAACCAGACCTTTCCCAATCTCACCAACAGTTTCGGCCCCAACCTTGATGCTGCCCCGGGTAACGCGTTGGACGACTGCTCGCATCTATTTTTTTGGTGGTTTGCTTGGCCGGATCTCAACGCGGCTGAGAAGGCTGCGCTCGTCGTGATGGAGTAGGTCAAGTACGACGCAAGCTATGTCTTCCGGTTGTAGCTGCCAGCTCTTGTCTTCACTGGACTCGTCGCCACCAAACTCAGTGTTCACTGAGCCCGGCATGATGTAGCTCACCTTGATGCCGTCGTGCCGCACCTCCTGCATCAGGGCTTCACTGAAGCCATTAAGACCAAACTTTGAGGCATTGTAGGCAGCCATTCGAGGGTGGGGGTTGGCGCCAGCCAGAGAGGAAATATTGATAATGTAGCCACCGCCGCGCTCTCTCATCAGCGGGATCGCTTCATGGCAGCAATAGTAGACTCCGAAAAGATTCGTCTCGATAACAGCGCGGAAATCCTCAGGAGACATCGCCTCGACAGTCGAAAAGATTCCAATACCCGCGTTGTTGACGAGTATGTCGAGACCACCAAGTTCCGCTACCGTCCGCTCGATTAAGGCCTTTACCTGAGGATGATCGCAAACGTCGCAGACAATCCCGGTGATGCGTCCCTTTCCCAGTTCCGCCAACGAACCAACAGTCTGGTCAATCTCACTCCGCTTGCGCGCGCTGATGCAGACATCTATGTCCTCGCGCACCAGCGCTTCCGCAATGGCCCGGCCTATGCCCTTCGTTCCGCCGGTTACGATCGCTACTTTGCCTGTAAGATCCATTTAACCTCAGATGGAGGCGCCGTCAGAGCGAAGAGCGAACCGAGCCTTAGTTCTCTCTTCGATCCCGTACGGGCATTGAAAAATCCAAAGCGTTCCGCGCTTCGCTTGCTACGGCGCTGTAAAGATCACGGCCGAATCTTTTCCCGCAGCCTGTCATTTACTACTTTCGGATTGGCTTTGCCCTTCGATGCCTTCATTACCTGGCCTACAAAGAAACCAAAGAGGGCTTCCTTGCCAGCGCGATAGCCAGCGAGTTGCTTCGGGTTCGCCGCCAGGGTTTCATCAATAATCCAGTCAATCTCGCTGGTATCGCTTAGCTGGACCAAGCCCTGCTCTTCAACTATTGAGGCTGCGCCCCTCCCGGAACGGAACATCTCAATCAGCACGTCCTTGCCCTGTTTGCCGCTAATCTTTTCCTCATCTATCATGCGCAAGAGCGCGCCTAATTGAGTGGGCGCAACTGGCGATGCGCTGGCTTGTAAACCGGCAGCTTCAAGTTCTCGCAGTAGTTCAGACCTGAGCCAGTTTGCGGTTGCACGAGGATTACCTGACGTTTCCGCGGCCTGTTCGTAATAGTCAGCCAGCGATCGCTCGGAGGTCAGTTGTGATGCATCACTAAAAGACAATCCGTACTGCTCCATAAATCTTTTGCGACGGGCTTCCGGCAACTCAGGCATCGAAGCACGCACTCGTTCAATGAAGCCTGTCGAGATAATGAGTGGCGGAAGATCCGGCTCCGGGAAATATCGATAGTCGTGCGCTTCCTCCTTCGATCTCATCGGCCTCGTCTCCATCAAACGGTCGTCCCAGAGCCGGCTGTCCTGCGTCAAGCGCCCTCCCGATTCAAGCACTCCGATTTGCCTGTTCACCTCATATTCGATTGCCCGCTGCATGAATCGCACTGAGTTCAAATTCTTCAATTCAGATTTTGTTCCAAACTTAGTGTCGCCGATCCTGCGTACCGAAACATTGGCTTCGCAGCGAAGGTTGCCCTTTTCCATATCGGCCTCGGAAGCACCCACCCACTGCAAAGCGCGGCGAACGTGATTGACATAATCATATGCCTCCCAAGACGAGCGAAAATCCGGTTCCGTAACGATTTCTGCCAACGGAGTGCCCGCCCGATTCAGATCGATGTAGGAGTAACGATCGACTTCGGGAAGCCCCTCGTGCACATTCTTGCCGGCGTCCTCCTCCAGATGGAGGCGGGTGATGGCGATTTTCCTCGGTTTCCACTCCACGGGATGCCCAGCGTCGTCTCTTTCCGTGGTCATGATTTCCAGCTCACCATTGGCCGAGAACGGTTGGTCGTATTGAGAGATTTGATAACCCTTCGGCAAGTCCGGATAAAAGTAATTCTTGCGCGCGAAGATTGAGGTCTGATTAATATGGAGCCCGAGAGCCAACGCCGCCCGAGCGCCGAGCTCGATCACCCGGCGATTGAGTACGGGGAGAGCACCGGGCAAGCCGAGACACACCGGACATGTGTTTTGATTTGGCTCGTCACCGAAGCGAGTAGAACATCCGCAAAAGATTTTCGACTCGGTGCTAAGTTGAGCATGAATCTCCAATCCGATAATTGTTTCCCAGTTGTTTGGCATTATTCAGTGATCAGGGGTCCGTTGTCAGTGGCATCAAAACTGACCACTTACAACTGACTGTTATTGCTTCAGTCTTGCTAAGACGGGTGGATCTATTGCGAAACGTCAGGCCTGCGCCTCACAAACTAATGGGAACGTGGCCGT
>JACCSP010000012.1 GCA_013812905.1 Pyrinomonadaceae bacterium | reverse complement strand
GTTCCTAGTTACTCCTTAGCTGCCCTTACGCACTTCGACGAACATATGGGATGGTTGACTACTCCTTTCCCAGGGGGCTACGCTCCCCCTTGAACTTCAACCATTTCCAGGTCCCCTGTAGTTTCGTGGATCGTTCTAATATCTCGGCAAGCAAACGATCCACGAAGTAACACGAATCACCACGAAATGAGATTCCTAAAATTGGCAATCAAAAATCACCAATCAAAAATTCCCTAGTCTCCGTCCGCCTTGCCAGACTTGGTTGCTGCTCGTTTTTTCTGTTCGTCACGACGGGTTTGCGTGAAGGGAATGTGTTCCTGGAATTCCTGCTTCAAGTCGTGCAGTTTCTCCTGGGCCACATGTTCAAGCTCTTGCAAGCGCTCCGGATTAACCTCTTCGACCTTCTTCGATATCCAAAAACGCTCGGCAAGATAAAAGCCGATAATCCCCAGAATAACTATTACGAGCAATACTTTACCGAGCCTTTGAAAATCGCCGATCAACCCGATAACGGCGCCGCTAAAGAAATACCCAGCGCCACTGAGCAGGAAAACCCAGACAAAACAGCTCGCCAGCGAAAGCGCCAGGAAGCGAAGGTACGGCATGCGTCCCACACCGTAGAAAATACAGGTGGCCCAGCGGAGACCGTAAATGTACTTTGAGAGGAAAATCGAGAGCGGGCCAAACTTGGTTGTCAGTCGCTCCATGCGGGCACTGGCGCTGCGATAGAATCGCAGATCGCTAACGCCTTTGCGGAAGCCCCGACCAGTGGCGTAGGCGATGTTGTCGCTCGCCAAGCCACCCAAAGTTCCCCAGAGAAGAACCCGGGCAAAACTGTATTCTCCGAAAAAATGACTATGCGCGAGAACGCCAGCCAGCAAAAGAGTAATGTCGCCCTCGATCATAACCAGGATAAGGAGTGCGTAGAGACCGTATTGACCGATGAGCTGGTAAAAAAGATCGGGATGCATAAAGAAGAGCGTGCCGTAGGCAGCAGGCTATTAACGATATGGCGGCGCCGCAGACTGTTAACGGCTGCTGCGAACTAGGTTGCTTCTTCCACTTGCGGGGGCTTAACGACCAGGACCGGGCTCGAAGCGTGACGCACAACAGCCTCGGCGGTAGAGCCAAAAAGTATGCGTCCCAGTCCGGTTCGTCCATGCGACGAGATAACTACCAGATCGACTTCGCGTTCTTTTGCTACCCGCACGATCTCCGAGGCTGCTTCTCCGTGCACAATCAATTCCTCAACCTCGAGGCCGGCACATTCGTCACACTCGGCCAGTCTGGGCAGCTCGCGCTCAGCCGAATCCTCGAGCTGCTCCGTAATGTCGGCAATGGGAAGAGGCTCAGTCATTCCCGAGTAACCGACAGTCGGGACCATGGTCTCTATGACATGAACGCAGATAATCGAAGAGCCAAATGTTCGCGCCAATGACGTGGCATATGAAAGCGCATAATTACCACATTCGCTAAAATCCGTCGGCAGCAGTATTGACCGAATTTGCATGATGACATTTTCGATTTAACTGGAACCTAACCTGCCTTTAGCCCTGATCACGATCCGGAGCCTGCTAAGCAAAGCAAGCACAAATGGCAAATCCAAGATCTAGAATTCCTTGGGTACGGTGTTATTCTACACGCACAGTCACTCGTTTGACAGCCCCAGAACCCTCGACTATGCTTCGTTTAGTTCTACTGCTAACCAATCGCGCGAAAGATTTCGTAGATGACTAGTTCCTCCGGATCAGAACCACGCTTCATCGGTATCGACCTCTCGGGCCTTGTACTACGAGCCTCGATAGTGAACAACAGTGGACAAATCGAGGAGCGTCGGAAAGTAAAAATCGTAGCCGATCAGCTCGTCACTCAGGTTACCCAAGTGGTCAGCGAACTGCGTGGTCTAAATTCCAATATCGAAGCGGTCGGCATAGCCATCCCCGGGTTAGTGAGCCGCCAGACTGATCGGGTTGTCGCCTCGCGGGACTTCCCGTTAACGGTTCGCGAAGATCTGCACGCCGAGTTCATGACGGCAACGGGCGCAAGAGTGGAGATTGAAAACGACGCCAATGCGGCGGCTTACGGTGAATACAAGGTGGGCGCGGGCCGAGGTAGCCGCGATATGTTCTACATCACAATCGGCGTAGGAATTGGTGGGGCCATCATCCTGGACGGTAAACTATGGACCGGCGCCTCCGGATTCGCGGGTGAATTTGGCCATATCACGATCGACACGGAAGGCATCGAGTGTGATTGCGGTAACATGGGATGTCTCGAGACTGTCGCCTCCGGACCCAGCATTGTGCGACGGGCGAATGAACGACTTTACCGCGACGGTACTTCGTCGCTCTCGAGGCTGGCCATCAACAAAAACTTCACAGCCGACGACGTGGCGCATGAAGCCAACAACGGCGACGACTTTTCAATGATGATGATTGAACGGACTGGCAAGTACATTGGAACGGGTGTCGCCATCGTGCTCAATTTACTGAACATCGAACGCGTGGTGCTCGGTGGGGGCGTAATGGATGCGGGTGAACTGATTCTCAACCCTATCATTCAGGAAGCCAGGCGCCGCGCTTTCCAGCCGTGCTTTGAGGCCACTCAGATCCATGCCGCAAAGTTGGGTGCCGACGCGGCCTCAATCGGGGTAGCAATGCTTGCCCGAGATGCCGCCGCTTAAGTTAACCGTGTGGTGCCGGTCGCGGCGCTTTCTCAGATTGTTCCAATTTGGCTCGACATTCAAAAACACAATACGCACGTTCTTTTCGCGTTGAACCCGCTTAAATGTTCATCTAATTTAATTCGGACTTTGGTTCCGTCGCTGGGAGTTTCTTACTAAATCCGTATAAAGCGACTGCTTCTTCACATCTTCCCCTCACCAGCGAGGCATCTAACTTCAACTTGAAAAACTTTGCCCATCTGGTAAAGTACATCCACTTTTGCAAGACAACAGTTTAAGTCAAGGGGTTTTGACGGACCGCTGTGCCCTCGGGTGTTCCTCCGGAGTGCGTAGTGTGCCGCGAAATTGTTTTCGTCGGGACCACTTGTTGCTCGGCTGTTGCCGCGCGTGGGTTTCGGATTCTTGAAATACGCAGTCAAGGATTAGCAAAGCTCGGGGCGATGCCACAGATCTTTCGTCACAGTACCAATGCTTTAGCCAAAGTAAGCATCTTTGGCGCGATCTTTATTTTGCTGGCGGCGCTCTGGGCAGCTGCCGAGCTGCACCGATCTTCCTGGAATACGGGGCAGTGGGTTGAACGTCAGCAACCGATTCAGTTCAGCCATAAGCATCACACCGGAGACGATGGGATCGACTGCCGTTACTGTCATACGTCAGTAGAAACTGCAGCCTCAGCAGGCATGCCCTCCACAGAAACTTGCATGAACTGTCACAAGCAGATCTGGGCCGATAGTCCTTACTTGGAACCGGTCCGGGCGAGCTTTCGCACTGGCAAGCCGATCGAGTGGATTCGGGTCCACGATCTGCCTGACTATTCTTATTTCAACCACAGCATTCATGTGAATAAGGGCGTCGGCTGCTCCACTTGCCATGGTCGGATTGATCAGATGCCCATCGCGTTTCAGGCTTCGACGCTGCAGATGGAGTGGTGTCTGGGCTGTCACCGGAACCCCGAGAAATTTGTCAGACCCGCGGACAGAATCTTCGACATGGAATGGCGACCAGAAAACCGAACCAGCGAACACGTGGCCGAAGGTCGATCGCTGCTCAGCAAGTATCAAATTCAGAAGTCCGAGGTTTTAACAAGTTGCTCCACTTGCCACCGTTGATGAGGTGCGGACATCGCTTCCGATCAGCGAAACAGAAAGCCACCAATGTCTGAAGACCGGCACATAAATTTCAAATTAATGCGCGATCGCATTGTCGGTTCCGAGGACGGAAAGAACTTCTGGCGCAGTCTGGAAGAGCTTGGCAACTCGCCCGAGTTTCGGGAGTTTGTGCAACGCGAGAACCCGCAGCACGCGGAGGAGTGGGACAATCCAGTAGAGCGACGCACCTTCTTAAAATTGATGGGGGCATCGCTCGCGCTTGCAGGCCTCAGCGGTTGCGTCTACCAGCCTCCCGAGAAGATAGTCCCGTTTGTCCGGCAGCCACAGGAAGCGGTACCCGGCAAGCCCCTCTTCTTTGCGACTGCGGCCACCGTCGCCGGGATCGCCACACCGCTTTTGGCCAGAAGTAACGAAGGCCGCCCAACCAAGCTCGAAGGCAATCCTGATCATCCCATTAACCGCAGCGCTGATCCTGGAGATCGCGGGTCGAGCGCCACCGATCTTTTTGCTCAAGCTTCGATTCTGGATCTTTACGATCCGGATCGATCTCAGACGGTTACTTATCGTGATGAAATTCGCACGTGGACGGCATTCCTCGGGGAAATGCGCACAGCACTCGACGAACAACGGGCCAAGCAGGGAGCTGGACTGCGTTTTGTAACAGAGACGGTTACCTCGCCGACGCTGGGTGCCCAATTGAAGGCTATCCTCGCCGAGTTTCCGCAGGCCAAGTGGCATCAATACGAACCTGTCAACCGAGATAATGCAAGGTCCGGCGCGATCACGGCCTTAGGCCAACCCGTCAATACGATCTACCATTTCGATCAGGCAGAACGAATTCTTTCACTCGAGGCGGACTTCCTCTCCGGGGCGCCCGGAACGTTGCGCTATGCGCGTGATTTTGCCGCCCGCCGGCGCATCAACGAAGGCAAACATGAGATGAGCCGGCTTTACGTCGTCGAGACTACGCCGACGACTACGGGCGCGAGCGCCGATCATCGTTGGTCCGTGCGGCCGAGCGAGTTGGAAGGTTTCGTTTCCCAACTGGCCGCGCGGCTGGGCGCTCAGGGGCCGCCAGTTGTCGCCTCATCTCCCGGCCAGAGTTCACCGAATGATGTTTACGGAAGTGGATGGATCGGTCCACTCGATCGCGATCTCCAGCAGCACCGTGGCGCTAGCATCGTGATTGCAGGTGCCGAGGCGCCGCCTGCGGTTCATGCATTTGCCCATGCAATGAACGCTGCGCTCGGCAATATCGGCAAAACTGTTTCTTACACAGATCCCCTTGAGGTGAATTCTGTCGATCAAAAAGAGTCGTTGCGCGACCTGGTGCAGGATATTGATGCCAGCCGGGTGGAACTGTTGGTTATCCTCGGCGGCAATCCCGCCTACAATACCCCGGCTGACCTGAAGCTCGATCGGGATCGGCTGTTTAAGACAAAGCTGCGCGTCCATCTAAGCTCTCACAAAGATGAAACTTCTGAACTCTGCCACTGGCACATACCCGAGGCTCATTATTTGGAGTCGTGGGGCGACACGCGCTCATTTGACGGGACGGCGACGATCGTTCAGCCGCTGATCGAGCCTCTGTATGGTTCAAAAACCGTTCACGAGGTTCTGGCAGTTTTCTCAGAGCAATACGACCGCAAAGCGTATGACATCGTTCGAGATTACTGGCGGAGCGCTGGAAGCCAGGAGGCAGGAAGCAGTCGGCAGTCGGCAGCAGAGCAGCAGCCTGCTCCGAGTCCGACCCGGGGTCCCCAAGCGGGCAGCCCGCTGGGGGTGGTGGCGGCTGATTTTGAGGCCTGGTGGCGAAAGTCTCTTCATGATGGATTTGTTCCCGATAGCGCCCTGCCGCCGAAGATATTTGCAAAGACCGAAAGCCCGGACAACACCAATGCAGGCGGGACGCCTGCGCTCCCAGCAGTATCCGACACCCAGCACCCGGCACCTGGCACCTATGAAGTTGTCTTTCGAACTGATCCGTCAATTTTCGACGGACGCTTTGCCAACAATGGGTGGCTGCAGGAGTTGCCAAAGCCTTTGACCAAACTAACATGGGACAACGCCGCTCTCGTTAGTCCCGACACCGCCAAGCGTATGGGTCTTGAGAACACAATCGGATGGAAGGGCGGTGAAGTTCTCGTTGACAACATCACGATTCATCATCGTGGACAATCAATCACCTGCCCTACCTGGATCATGCCCGGTCAACCCGATGACGTAATCACACTTCACCTTGGCTATGGTCGCCAACGCGCCGGCCGTGTCGGGAGTAAACGAGGCTTCAATGCCTACACAATTCGCACTTCGGATTCGCCCTGGACTGCTGCAGGAGTCAAAGTCGAGAAGGCATTGGGACAATTCCAGCTCGCCGTCACGCAACTCCATTTCAATATGGAAGGGCGCGACATCCTGCGAACGAATACCCTGGAAGAATATCTAAAGGAAGGTCACGGTGATTCGAAAAGCGAGCATAGTGGGGAGAGAACCCACGTGCCGGCGCCGGATGAAACACTTTACGGCAACGAGCATAAATACGAAGGCTATGCATGGGGCATGGCTGTTGACGCGAACAGTTGCGTTGGCTGCAACGCCTGCATCGTCGCCTGCCAGTCTGAAAACAACATTCCCGTAGTCGGCAAGGAGCAAGTGGTTCGCAGCCGCGAGATGCATTGGCTGCGGGTTGACACTTACTTCCAGGGTCCCGAGGCGAGCAATCCGGAGGGCACTTACTTTATGCCGGTGCCTTGCATGCATTGCGAGAATGCGCCGTGCGAGCCCGTCTGCCCGGTTCATGCCACGGTGCATAGTGCCGAGGGCATCAACGACATGGTCTATAACCGCTGCGTCGGCACGCGCTACTGCTCGAACAATTGCCCATACAAAGTTCGACGCTTCAATTTCCTGCTTTACCAGGATTGGGATACACCCACATATCAGTTGATGCGAAACCCTGAGGTGTCTGTGCGTAGTCGCGGCGTGATGGAGAAGTGTACTTACTGCATCCAGCGCATACAGGAAGCAAAGATTGGGGCGGAACTCGAGAACCGGCCGGTTCGTGACGGTGAGATCGTTACCGCTTGCCAGGCGGTTTGCCCGACTGAGGCAATCGTCTTTGGCAACATCAATGATCCGAACAGCCGCGTCGCGAAAATGAAGGCCGACCGGCGCAACTATTCGCTACTGTCGGATTTGAACACGAGACCGCGTACTACATATCTCGGCGCTCTGCGAAATCCAAATCCGGAGATTACTTAGGGAGTTTACGCAGGGAGATCACTCAGGTCGTTCAGAGTTCAAGCTTTAGCTTGCATGGATTGACACCGACGACCGCTTCATAGATGAACTCTAAACTGATTGAACTCTAAACAGGGTTTCGATGGCAAACGAACCATACACGGAAGGGCCGATCCATACGACTGTCCCGGTGGTCGGACCCGATCTGACCTTTGTCTCAGTCACCGACAAGATCAGCTCGCTTGTCTTGAAGCGGAAAACTCCGTTGTGGTGGTTCATCGGTTTTGCTGTCTCGTTTTTGCTGGTTCAGCTCCTGCTGCTCACCATCACCCATCTCGTCTTCACCGGCATCGGTATCTGGGGAAATAACGTACCCATTGGTTGGGCGTTCGACATCATCAACTTTGTTTGGTGGATTGGTATTGGTCACGCCGGCACGCTGATTTCCGCGATCCTGCTGCTGCTGCGTCAGCAGTGGCGTACGTCGATCAATCGTTTTGCGGAAGCAATGACACTTTTTGCCGTGGCATCCGCCGGGTTGTTTCCTCTGCTGCACGCAGGTCGCCCGTGGCTGCTTTACTGGATGTTCCCCTACCCAAACACGATGGGAATCTGGCCACAGTTTCGCAGCCCGTTGATGTGGGACGTGTTCGCGATCTCCACTTACGGCACGGTCTCGGCGTTGTTCTGGTTCATCGGGTTAATTCCGGATTTCGCCACTTTGCGTGACCGCGCTCGGAGTAAGCCGTTTCAGATCATTTACGGAATGCTGGCCATGGGCTGGCGCGGTTCCGCTCGCCACTGGCATCGCTACGAGATGGCTTACCTGTTACTGGCCGGACTAGCGACGCCGCTGGTTCTTTCGGTACACACGATCGTCAGCCTGGACTTCGCCGCCGGGGTTATTCCCGGCTGGCACGCCACGATCTTTCCGCCTTATTTCGTCGCGGGGGCCATCTACGCCGGATTCGCAATGGTCCTGGTACTAACCATTCCCCTAAGAAAGTTCTACGGCCTCGAAGACTTCATCACCATGCGCCACATCGAAAACATGGCCAAGGTGATGCTAGCTACTGGTTTGATCGTCGCCTACGGCTACATCATGGAAGCCTTTTTCGGCTGGTACAGCGGCAACATTTACGAGCGCTTTATGATCTATAACCGCATGACCGGACCGTATAAATGGTTCTACTGGTCGCTGATCCTTTGTAATGTGCTGGCACCGCAGATCATTTGGTTCAAGCGTTTCCGTAGAAATCTGGTGGTGCTATTTGTGCTGTCAATTGTCGTAAGCATTGGTATGTGGCTTGAGCGTTTCGTGATCATAGTCACCAGCTTGCACAGAGATTTTTTGCCTTCGTCCTGGGGGATGTACTCACCGACTGTCTGGGACTTCTCAATGTTCCTGGGAACCATTGGTCTCTTTTTCGCCCTCTTATTCCTCTTCATCAGGTTCCTCCCGATTATTTCAATCTTTGAAATGCGGACGATCCTGCCGGAGGCGGAGCTTGAGGAAGACTAGGGCGAAACAAGGGGGAAGGGGAGCCGCGCCGACCGGGGGACGTGGGAGACCGCGGTCATGCGCTGACGAGGGATTTAAGAGACTAATCGATGGCGGACGAAAAAGACAAACCGAGAACTGTTGAGGAAGACGGTAAGGACGATACGGATATCTCCGCGTCTCCGCGTCTCCCTGCCTCCATGTCTCCCAATCGCCACGCCTCCCCATCTCTGCATCAAACGTCTCCGCGTCCCGGCGTCACAGTGGGTCCTCTATACGGGGTGATGGCCGAGTTTGACAATCCGAGCAATCTGGTTGCTGCTGCCCGGCGCACTTATGAGGCGGGTTACCGAAAAATCAATGGCTACTCGCCGTATCCGATCGAGGAATTGTGGGAAGCAATCGGCTTTCACCACACACGCTTGCCCATCATTGTATTGGTTGGAGGCATTATCGGCGGTCTGGGCGGGTTCTTGATGCAGTATTACCTTTCAGTCTTCGACTATCCGCTCAACGTTGGCGGCAAGCCTTTCAACAGTTGGCCGGCATTCATTCCGATCACGTTTGAGACGACGATTCTGTGCGCCGCACTTGCGGCAGTGTTCGGAATGCTCGCGCTGAATAAATTGCCGCAGCCCTATCACCCTGTTTTCAACGCGCCTAATTTCAAGCTCGCCACGCGCGATCATTTTTTCCTGGTGATCGAAGCCAACGATCCCAGGTACGAGCACGATGAGGTTGTGGAATTCCTAAAGAGTCTTGAGCCGAAAGAAGTTACCGATGTGGAAGTTTAAGGGGAAGAAAGAGGGGGAGAGAGGACTGGGAGAGGCGAGAGGAGGAGAAAGGGAGATTGGGTGAAGCAGAGATCACTGATCGGTAATTGGGTATTGAAGATGTAGTTGATGGCAGACCAAAAATCAAAACCGAGAAGGGGTGCGCGAGACGACCGGGATGATGCGGATATCTCCCCATCTTCCGGTCCCCCTGTCTCCCCGTCACCTCGTCTCCGTATCTCGCCGTCTCCGCATCCCCCCGTCTCCCCCTGGGCGCTTCCGCGCCGCAATGTCTTTCTGTTGCTCATTGTCCACTGTCTACTATTCACTGTCACTTGCCGTCAGGATATGCAGGATCAGCCGCGCATGAAACCGTTTCGTTCGACCACATTTTTTCGGGACGGTATGTCGTCACGCGCGCCCGTAACGGGAACGGTCCCGCGCGGTCATCTCAAAGCAGACGGGGAATTCTTCACTGGCAAGAAGGACACTCCAACATCAGCGCCGGCAGCGGCGCAGACTGCGACTCCGGCTGGCGCAGCCCCAGCACAGGGGATCGCTGCCTATCCAGACGACGTCGAAGAGTTTCCATTGCCCATTACTTATGACGTGGTTAAACGCGGTAAGGAACGTTACGAAATCTTTTGTTCGGCATGTCACGGTATGACCGGCAACGGTGATGGAATGATCGTGAGACGTGGTTTCCGCCGCGCGGCTTCTTTTCACACCGATAGTCTACGGCAGGCTCCCGTGGGTCATTACTTTGACGCCATCACGAATGGTTGGGGCGCCATGCCGCCGTACGCGGCCCAGATCCCCGCGCGAGATCGCTGGGCGATTGTGGCTTACATTCGAGCATTGCAATTGAGTCATCAGAATACTCAGTCGCAGGCAGGGCAACCCCAGCTGCAAACCCAGCCACCCGCCAGCCAGACTGCGACGCCCAGCTCCGGAGGGCACAACGAGCGATGAATGGCAATTACTCAGCACCAACAGAAGTCGGGCGTTGGCAGCAACGCGCGTTGATTATCGGGGTCGTCTTTACCTTGCTGTTTGCCATGGGTGCGTTTCTCGATCGCTCCCAGTTTTTTCATTCGTATCTGGTGGCCTACCTGTTCTGGACCGGAATCGCATTAGGCAGTCTAGCGATCTTGCTGCTGCAACATCTGACCGGGGGCGCCTGGGGTTTGATCATTCGCCGTGTCCTGGAGGCGGCCACGCGAACTATTCCGTTGATGGCCGTCCTGTTCATCCCGATCATTCTCGGCGCACATCAGATTTACCCCTGGACACATCACGATGAGATGTCAAAAACTCCGGCGCTCGAGGAGAAGGCCCGTCTTTATCTAAACCTCCCCTTCTTTTCCGGACGCGCGGCTCTTTATTTTGCGATCTGGATCCTGACCGCCTACCTCATGAACAAATGGTCGCGAGAACAGGACCGCATTGCCGATCGTCGTTTCACAAAGCTTATGCGCATGATTAGCGGCCCCGGCCTTTTGCTCTTGGTGCTAACCGTGACTTTCGCTTCAGTGGACTGGGCTATGTCGCTCAATCCCGACTGGTTCTCAACAATTTACGGACTCTTGTTTGTTATCGCTTGGGCGCTGAGCGCCCTCGCGTTTGTAATTGCGGTGATGTCTTTTCTGACAAATCGCGAGCCAATGTCGCGCATAGTTCGACCAAATCATTTCCAGGATCTCGGCAAGCTGATGCTGGCTTTTGTAATGCTCTGGGCTTACTTCGCCTTCTCGCAATTCCTTATTGTCTGGTCAGGCAATCTGCCGGAAGAGATTCAATGGTATTTGCCCAGGCTCCGCGGTGGCTGGGGAGCGATTGCGGTCGCCGTCGTGTTCTTTCATTTCGCTTTTCCGTTTCTGCTGTTGTTGTCGGCATCGTTGAAACGCAACGCGCGCAAACTTGTGATGCTGGCCGGTTTGATAATCCTGATGCGCTTCGTCGATCTGTTTTGGATGATTGCGCCGGAGTTCAGCCCCGAAGGTTTTCATGTTAACTGGATGGACGTGGTGGCGCCGATCGCGATGGGCGGTCTTTGGTTAGCCGTGTTCGCGTGGCAATTGAGCAAACGTCCGTTAATACCGATTAACGATCCGCAGTACGATTCAGTACTGGCGCAAGCGCCGGCGCATGCGGAACATTAGACCATCCTGGGATTGACGGCCGCCTGTCCTATAGAACCGGGAGCGGTAGCGACCGTTCAAGGAACGCACTATTCATGGCACGAATTGATAGGCGCTTTACGCAATGATCGTAGTGAGGGAAATTCTTTAGGATCTGACTAATGGGCGCTAACGGAATTGCTGGGCTAATTGTGTGCGGTCGCTATTGCTCCCGGTTCTGTAAGAAGGCGCGATCTAATCGTGAATTGATTCGATTACACCGGTCGTCGGAGCTATCTTTTAGTTAGACAACCTTGGATAACATCTCGTTTGAACGCTGGGACAGCAGCGTAAAGTCGTTTGAATCATGGCGAAGCTAGGACACAAAAGTGAGCATGTGCATACAACGGAAACGCCAGATGTGTCGCACGTTAGAAATCCTGACGTCACTCACGAACTGAGCGACGTCAACGTCCCCGGAATTCTGAAATTCGTAGGCGCCCTGGTGGTTATGACCGTCGTGGTCTACGTTCTGATGTGGCTACTGTTTGGTTTCTTTAGTGCACAGGAGGCAAAGAAGGAAGGCGCAGCACCGCCTGGGCCGATGGCCATGACCGAACAGGAAAGTCTCCCGGCCGAACCTAGGCTTCAGGCCGCCAAAGGCTTTGGGGTCAAGCTCGAAAACGGGGAATGGGTCAACCTTGAGAAACGAGAGCCCCAAGCCGAGTATCGCGTGCTTAGGGAGCAATGGGATCGCGTACTAAAGGAAGGCCCGAAAGACCAATCGGGAAATCCCATCGGACTTCCCATCGAGCAGGCGATGCAGAGAGTTGTTGAAGGTCAGGGCTTGCCATCACGGCCGCAGCAGGGCTCTCCTCGGGAAATGACAGACTACGCAATCGATACTCCGACAGCGGCAAGCTCGGGCCGAGTTACCGAGAAGGGGAAGCAATGAGAGCAGTAGGCAGGACGCAGATGGTAGGAGGCGGGAAAAAAGATCAGGGCGTTGCTCGCCTCGGCTTCATTCTCCTGCCGACTGCCGTCTGCCTACTGCTGACTGCTTTCTGTCTACCCGCATTGGGCCAGCCGGGCGTTCCAGGGCCAAGCTCGCCGCTCTACGGCGCACGACCGCAGAGCGGCGCTGTTTCCAGCGGGTTGCCAAAAGCGCTGCGGGACGTGGGTGTCGATCAAAAATTGAACGAACAATTACCCCTCGACCTAATCTTTCACAATGAAAAGGGAGAACCCGTCAAGTTGGGCGATTATTTCGGCAAGAAGCCTGTGGTCCTCTCGCTTGTTTACTACGAGTGCCCGATGCTTTGCACCCAAGTCTTGAACGGTATGGTAAGCGCTTTCAAGGTGCTTTCTTTTAAAGGGGGGGATGAGTTTGATGTGGTTACGGTAAGCTTCGATCCACGTGAAACTCCCGCCCTCGCATCTGCCAAGAAAAAAACCTATGTCGGTTATTTGCCGGAGGCCAAGCGGTCGCCGGCTGAGAATGGATGGCATTTTCTGACGGGGAACAGCGAAAGCATCAAGCGGCTTACAGAAGCCGTGGGCTTTCATTACCACTTCGACGAAGCGACAAACCAGTTTGCTCATGCCAGCGCAATCATGGTAGCAACCCCTGAAGGCAAACTCGCGCGCTATTTTTACGGGATCGAGTACTCACCAAAGGACCTGCGCTTGGGCCTAGTCGAGGCCTCGCAGAATAAGATCGGCTCGCCCGTGGATCAGCTCCTTCTTTATTGCTACCACTACGATCCCGCTACGGGAAAGTATGGCGCCGTCGTGATGAACATGATCCGCCTCGGAGGCATTGGAACTCTCATCGCCATGGTGGCGCTGTTCTTCGTAATGCGCCGCCGCAGCGCGATGCAGATGCGTTTACCCCGGGGAGGGTCCGCTTAGCAATGCAGACCTCCTGGATTCCATTTGTGCCGCCCAGCGCTTCGACCCTTTCAGGAAAAGTTGATGCGCTGTACTTTTACCTCTCAGGCGTGACGATCTTTTTTACCTTACTGATCTCCGGAGTCCTGATCTTTTTTGTAATCAAATACCGCCGCCGCAATCCTTACGAGATTCCGCGCCCGGTTGCCGGTTCCATAAAACTGGAAACGCTTTGGTCGGTTATTCCGTTCATCATCGCGATGACTATGTTTGCCTGGGGCGCTCAGATCTTTTTCGAGCAGTCGCGACCACCGAGCAATGCAGTGGAGGTCTACGTTGTCGGAAAACAGTGGATGTGGAAGATTCAGCATACCACCGGTCAACGTGAAATTAATGAACTTCACGTTCCCGTCGGGCGCCGAATCAAACTGGTCATGGGCACGGAAGATGTAATTCATGACTTCTTTATCCCGGCATTTCGTATAAAGGCTGATGTGGTGCCGGGGCGTTACACGACCTTGTGGTTCGAGGCCACAAAGGCCGGTCGTTACCACCTGTTCTGCGCCGAATACTGCGGTATGAATCACTCAGGGATGATCGGCTCCGTGGTCGCTATGGAGCCCAAAGACTTTGACGAATGGCTGAGTGGTAGTTCTAGCCAACAATCGCCCGCAGTCGCCGGTCAGCAAATCTATGAGACGCTTGGTTGTGCCTCGTGTCACGGGCCCGCGGGCGAAGGGAGACGCGGCCCCGCGCTTGTCGGCGTCTTCGCAAAGCAGGTCTTTCTTAACAACGGACAGAGCATCAAGGCAGACGAGGCATATATTCGCGAGTCAATTGTGAATCCGCAGGCGAAGTTGGTGGCCGGCTTCGGTCCCATCATGCCGACATTTCAAGGCCAGGTTAGCGAAGAGCAATTGATGCAGATTTTGGCATTCATCAAGTCGCTGCAGGTTCAGACCCCTGGACCCGTGATGGCGGCTAGCCCGGTGCCCACTCCTTCAGGGGTGCCGTCAGCCGCGCCGGCGGCATCGTCAACTCCGAGGACGGGCCCATAGTTCCGCAGTTGGCATTCATATTTACTAGAACCATGGAAACATTCGTACCACCAGTCCCATCGCGGATCAATTACATCAACGCTCAGTATGGTCTGAAGTCTTGGTTGCTCACCAAAGATCATAAGCGAATTGCGTTGCTCTATCTTGGTTCAATCAGCTTCTTCTTCTTCATCGGCGGCCTCTATGCAATGGCCATTCGCCTGGAACTGTTGACTCCGCAAGCCGATTTGCTGCAATCGACGACCTACAACAAGGTATTCACTCAGCACGGCATCATCATGGTCTTTTTCTTTTTAATCCCGTCAATACCGGCGACCCTGGGAAACTTCCTGGTGCCAATGATGATTGGCGCGAAGGATCTGGCTTTTCCGCGTATCAATCTGCTCAGCTGGTATATCTACATGCTGGGCGGCATTGTAACTATCTATGCCCTGCTCGCCGGAGGAGTCGACACCGGCTGGACCTTCTACACACCTTTCAGCACCACTTTTTCCAACTCCTATGTCGTGGCAACCGGCCTGGGAATCTTTATTAACGGCTTCTCATCAATTCTAACGGGCCTCAATTTCATCGTTACGATTCATACAATGCGGGCGCCAGGAATGACCTGGTTTCGTCTACCGCTCTTTATCTGGGCACATTACGCCACCAGTCTGATCATGATTTTGGGCACGCCGGTAATTGCCATCACGATTTTGTTGCTGGCCTTCGAACGCGTGGCGCATATCGGCATCTTTGATCCGGCGGTGGGCGGCGATCCAGTCCTGTTCCAACATCTTTTCTGGTTCTATTCCCACCCGGCTGTTTACATCATGGTGCTACCCGGCATGGGAATCATCAGCGAGTTGATCGCAAACTTCTCGCGCAAGAATATTTTCGGTTATTCCTTTGTCGCTTTTTCCAGCCTGGCTATTGCCGTGTTTGGTTTTCTTGTCTGGGGACACCATCTGTTTGTGGCGAGCCAATCTGTCTACGCCGGAATGATTTTTTCGTTCCTGAGTTTCGCGGTTGCGATTCCTTCTGCGATCAAGGTCTTCAACTGGACGGCCACACTCTACAAAGCCTCGATTTCCTACGACACTCCGATGCTATATGCGCTTGGCTTCATCGGTTTGTTCACCATCGGTGGAATGACCGGGCTGTTTTTGGCAGCTTTGGCCGTTGATGTTCATTTGAGCGACACGTATTTTGTTGTCGCTCACTTCCACTACATCATGGTCGGGGGAACGTTGTTGGCGTATCTCGGAGGCCTGCATTATTGGTGGCCCAAGATAACCGGGCGCATGTATCCGGAAGGTTGGGGAAGATTCTCTGCCCTGGTCGTCTTCATCGGGTTCAATCTAACCTTCCTCCCACAATTCATACTTGGCTATATGGGCATGCCTCGCCGTTACCACGTGTATCCGGCCGAGTTTCAGGTGTTGCACGTGCTTTCCACCGCCGGTGCTTCGATTCTGGGCGTAGGATTGCTCATTCCGCTCTTCTACCTGATGTGGTCCATGCGCTACGGCAAAGTTGCGCCGGGAAATCCCTGGCATTTACCAGGACTCGAGTGGCGGACGCAATCGCCGCCGCCGACGGAAAACTTTGATTACACTCCCGTGGTCACCTGGGAGGCCTACGAATTTGCTCCTCCCGAGGAGACGGAAGTCGTAGGAAAGTTTCACGATAAGGTTCCCGAAAAGGCCTGAAGCCGGTTTAACGCTTGAGCAGAACGGAGAGAGATATTGGCTGAGAGTTATGTAGAGCACGAAGCAAGCCACCCCGCGCTGCAGCACCATTTTGAGAATCTGGAGCAGCAACGCGAGGCGGGAACCCTCGGCATGTGGGTGTTCCTGGTCACGGAAATTATGTTCTTTGGCGGGATGTTTCTCGCTTACACTCTCTATCGCTCTAAATTCCCGGAGGCTTTCGCGATTGCCAGCAATCACCTCGACATAAAACTCGGAGCGATTAACACCGCCGTGCTAATCCTGAGCAGCTTTACGATGGCCATGGCTGTCTACAGCACCCAGGTCGGAAAGCTTCGGGCCCAGATTATTTACCTAGTGCTAACCATTGTCCTCGGTCTGGCATTCCTGGGCATCAAGGGTGTTGAGTATCACGAAAAATACGTGGACCACTTGATCCCCGGCACACTAATCCCCGGGAACCCATTCAATCCTGACCCTCACGCGATGCACCTGACCCAGGGTGTTTTGATGCAGCACGTGCAGATGTTCTATTGGATCTATTTTGCTATGACTGGGATGCATGCACTGCATATGATCATTGGCGTAGGTTTGCTTTCCGTAATTCTCTACTTCTCGGTGAAGGGCCGCTACAGTCCTGAGTACCACAATCCGGTCGAGGTCGCCGGCCTCTACTGGCACTTTGTTGATATCGTCTGGATCTTTTTGTTTCCGCTGCTTTATCTACTGGGCAGGCACCTGGGCGGGCATTAGCACGAATGAGCGAACACATCGTCCCGGTAAAGGTCTATGTCAGCATTTTCCTGGCACTGATGGTGGGCACAGCGGTCACTGTTTTGGCTGCATTCCAGGATTTTCCTGGCGCTCTGAACGTGATTGTCGCGATGACCATCGCGGTCGTGAAGGCCACCCTCGTCGTGCTCTATTTCATGCACGTCCGATACAGCGCGCGACTCATCTGGGTAATTGTCGCTTCCGCGCTTTTCTGGATGGGAATTCTCTTCGCTCTGACGTTCAGCGATTATTGGACCAGAGGATGGCTGTGATTTGCTGAGCGTTATACTTCTTCAACCGCCAACAACTTCATATCACGAACCACGACTTCTTTTCCGCAGGAGGGACAACGCAGTCTGATTGTGGCATCTGAGGTCTTGATTTGCGTCGAGCAGTACGGACAGGGGCCTTTGACTTCATTCTGCGTAAACATACCGCGCATCATGATCAGGGGCAGCACCAGGCCAGCAATCAGCAGAGGGATGCCGAAGATCAAACCGATGCTGGTACCTTGGCCGAGAGTGAGGGTAATTACCAAGCCACCGATGAAAAGGAGTAAACCAATTCCAATGGCGAATGAAAAGCTGTAAGCGCTATCAAATCCGCGAACTGGTTTCACGCGTTCGGGCGTTTCTGACTCCATTTCCCGTCCTCCAATCGCTGTAGTTGAATGATCTTGCCTCCCTCAGCAGACACCTTCTCAGGATTCCTTTGAATTGACTTTTACTCCGCCATTTCTCGGTTTGTCAACGATCTCAGTCGAGAAACGAACGAATCGCTCGTTTGGTCGGTACTGAGCAACATTCCCCGATGAACTAGCAGTGTCGCTCGGCTACGGAACCGGGAGCGGTAGCGACCGGATCTCACACTCAACAAACCAGTAAACCCGCAATTTGTAGGCGACTTGAACCTGGGATCCGGTCGCTACCGCTCGCGGTTCCGTAGCCGAGTGGTGGCGAGTAGTCTTGTCGACTCCAGCTAAACTGCCATTAGGTCGGTAGTGTCCTATCTGAAGATTAGGACACCACCCGTTAGGTCTCCTCGCTTTGAGCCCTGTCGTCGTTACTGCTAAAGTATCGAGTTTCGATTTACAGATAATGAACCGTATACGAACTACTCTTAGCACAACCATAATGATGACGGCTATTGAAACTCCTTTTGAAGCCTTCCTGAACCAACATGACGAAGAGGGATGGCTCGCGGCAGTTACCACCCTTTTGCGTTCAATACACGAAGTCGACAAGACCGCAACCCAGATCTGGTTCTCTTTTTACCCGTTTGGGTTGTTCACCGCCCTGCAACAAGCGGCCGATCCGGAGAAGCTTGCGCGCGAGCTGCTGCTGCAGGGAGACTATTATCTCAAGAACCAGATCGATTCTTCGCACAAGTTTATTTACGGACACCGTTACTGGGCCCAAGTGAAGAAGTCGGTCGAGCAATACGTGGAAAAGTGGAATGGACTTCAGTCTGTGCCCAACGTTGCCCAAGCTCAAGCTCCAGACACTTCTCTAGCCGATCACATCCTTGAGGTCGCACAAATCGTCGCTCGCGAACTAAAGCTAAACCCATCTCTGCTTGTAGGAATCACGGCGGTCGCTTTCATGACGGTGCGGCAGACGGGCCTTGAAGCATTTACGGCATCGCCAGGTAAGGTGCTCATTGACGACAAACACGCAAGAAAATCGCCGAATCAGATTCTAAGTGCGCGCGCCAAAGACGACAGCCAGGGCTGGTTAGGCTTTCTGAAAACCGTCGATAAGAAATGGACCGTTAACCATGACGAGAATGACGACTCGGCAAACTACAAGCTGAACAATGCTCAGGACCTTGCGTGGGGTGCAGAAGCTGATCGCTCGCGCGACTGGCGGGCCATGGATCCGCGGCGTGTGGAAGGACCAATACCTGTTGAATGCCGCTCGGCATCGTGCGGGACGTGCTGGGTTGGAGTGATTGGTGGTGCGGAAAAGCTTTCGGATGTCGCGGCCCGCGAAGGAAAGCAAATCAAGAAGTTTGGTTATATCGACACTACCGAGCCGAAGCCGTTGATTCGCCTTGCCTGTCAGGCTCAGGCCCACGGTGCCGTTTCTATCGTCATCCCGCCTTGGAATGGTGTTTTTGGAAAATACAAGCGCCCAAACGCAGATCGATGACAGGGCTCTCGAACAATAGACCGCATTTCCACTTGACCCACACAGGTTTTCGGAAAACCGGCTCAGCTGCAGAAGCAATTGTCTAAGAACCCTGCTCAGCCTGGCTATTCACCTCTCCTGCTGATCTTAGCAGCCGCTATCATCTGGAGCACGGGAGGGCTCTTCATTAAATGGACGGCTCTCTCCGGACTTGAACTCTCTTTCGGACGTTCCCTACTCGCCGCGATCATCGTCGCCATCTTCACGCGGCGGGAGGGTTTCGGACTCAACCGGGTCACCGGGTTGGCGTCTCTACTCTATGCGGCACTGTTGCTGTTGTTTGTTCTTGCGACGAAAGAGACCACCGCAGCTAACGCCATCTTCCTGCAATACACTGCCCCGCTCTACGTGCTAATTCTCGAGCCTCTGCTTTACCAAGAAAAGTTTCGACGGCGCGACTTGCTTACCGTGATCGCCTGCGTGATTGGCATGTCGCTTTTCTTCGTGGGCAAACTAAGACCGCAGGATGTTACAGGTAATCTGCTGGCCCTGGCCTCCGGTCTTTGCTTCGCCTTCTATTTTCTTTTGTTACGCCACTCTAGTGCGCGTCAGGTAAATCGTGCTTCGTCCGTCATCTACGGAAATCTTTTGGTGGTGCTGTTGTGCGCGCCGGCAGGATTGGCGGCATTGCCGGACCTCACCAGGTTTGATGCCTTGGTCGTGCTTTATCTTGGCGTGGTCCAGATTGGCGTGGCCTACACACTCTTCACCCTGGGAATGGCGCGGGGGATTCGCTCGCTCGACGCCGGCATAGTCGGTTACATCGAGCCGGTCTTGAATCCAATTTGGGTGTTTTTAGTGCTGGGGGAGCGGCCTTCAAAGTGGGCCCTGATTGGTGGCGCCATCATCATCAGCGCGGTCCTGGTTCACACTACTCTGAAGGCAAAAGAAGGACGTAGATTGATCACGGAGCTTTGACACCCAACCCTACCCT
>JACCSP010000007.1 GCA_013812905.1 Pyrinomonadaceae bacterium | reverse complement strand
GGAAAATCGATTGCCGAGATTACGAAACAAGTCCGTGGTAAGAACGACGTAGGCAACCAGATCGAACAGATTGTGACAATGTATGAAGCCGGCGGGGCGGGCATGGTCTATCACGGCATGAGCGAAGACGACGTTCAGCGCATCATGCGCGAACCTTTTACCATGATTGCTTCTGACAGCGGTGTGCGCGAAGTTGATGAGAGCGTTCCGCATCCGCGTGGCTATGGCAATAACGCGAGAGTTTTGGGACGCTATGTCCGTGCGTTGCATTTGTTATCGCTGGAGGATGCTATTCGCAAGATGACTTCGCTGCCGGCACAAACCTTCGGCTTTCGTGATCGCGGCATGGTGCGTGAGGGGTTTGCCGCGGATCTCGTAATCTTCGACGAAAAGACCATCGCCGACCGGGCCACGTTTGAGAAGCCACACCAGTACCCCGTTGGGGTGACTCATGTCCTGGTCAATGGTGAGGTGGTTTTTGGCGATGGTATGACAGGCGCGCGTCCGGGTGTGGCCCTGCGCGGGCCGGGATATTCGCTCGGTGCCGCTGGCAACAAAGCTTCTAACTAATTGACAACCTACCGCGGTCTATTGAGTTAACCGCCAATGAAAGCAGGAGGCCCCTATGTTTGTGTCAAACTCTTATCAGGATGGATTTCACTTTTTCACGTTAGCGTTGGCGCTGACCCTTGTTTTGTTGCCGTCGCTTGCGTCGGCCCAGACGGTTACGGGAACCCTGCAGGGCACTGTTTACGACACAAAGGGCGCAGTTGTCCCCGGCGTGGAAGTTATCGTGCGCAACGTGGAGACCGGACAAGAGCGCAATCTGAAAACAAACGACGCTGGGTCGTATTCAGCAACATTCCTGCCGCTTGGCCGTTACAAGGTCACGGCCTCGGGTCAGGGTTTCAGCACTGCTACTCAAGAGAACATCGAGATCACCCTGAATGAGACACGGGTAATTGACTTTTCCTTGAACCCTAGCGGAGTTACCGAGGCGGTTCTGGTTACATCAGAAGCAGCTCCAATAAATACGACGAACGCCGAGATCAAGGGGTCGCTCAATACCCAGGAGATTCTGGATAAGCCTGTGTTCAATCAGGGCAATTTCCTAACGCTGGCCGAGACATTTACGGGCTTTCAGGAGAATCCAACATCCGGCCAGAACAACCCGACCTCGTCCTCCGGCTCCTCCATCAACTTCAACGGGACAGGTACTCGCGGCGCGACTTTCCAGATCAACGGCGTTAACAACGACGACGCTTCCGAAAACCAGAACCGGCAGGGCGCCTCGCTCTCGACGATCAAAGAGTTCCAGGTCATCACCAACAACTTCACCGCCGAGTTCGGGCGCGGCTACGGCGCGGTAGTACTCGTGCAGACCAAGTCGGGCACCAACGCCCTCCACGGCGACGTTTACCTCTACCATAACAACAGCGCGCTGAACGCGACGAACAACGCCTTCACGCCTGGCTCGCGCAAGCCCGTCAACCGCCGCAACCAGTACGGCTTCACGAGCGGCTTCCCTTTCATCAAGAATAAACTTTTTGGCTTCGTGAGCTTTGATCATGTGCAGAACAGCGGGGCCGGTGGCTACACGCGCGACGTGTTTACCGCTGCCGAGCGCAACCCTGCCAACTGGTTTCTAACCACGCCGGCAAATAACACGGCCGCCAACAGAGCATTTATTCAGTCGGTGATCGATCGTTTTCCCGCTGAGCTCGTGCCAAACGATCGTCGTAGCGCGCGCACGTTTACAGGGCAGGCTGGCTTTGATCGTCCTCTCAAAGACTATTCCGGGCGATTCGACTGGAATCCGCGATCATCTGACAGTGTATTGGGCCGCTGGCAGTACACTCGACAGGTTTTCGACAACGAAGACATCATCATCGGCGAGGCCACCAAGCAGAACAACAAGCAGCAGAACATTGGGCTAACGTGGACGCACCTGTTCAGCAACTCGACGGTGGGCGAATTCCGCTACGGCCTGGGCCTGCGGACCACGCTCGTTGGCATCAAGGCCGGCAACGACACGCCGATCATCCGCTTCGGCGGCAGCCCCGTCTCCGGCTCGATCATCGGCAACGCCGGGGCCTTCCCGATCAACCGCTGGCAAACCGACCATCAGTTTGTCTATAACCTCTCGACGCTGCTCGGAGGGAACCACTTCCTAAAGGCAGGCACCGATATCCGCCGCCAGCGGCTCGATGACGTGGCCGACAACTTTTCGCGCGGATTCTACAACGGCTCCGCTACGTGCAACGGGATCAACTACGGCACGTCTTACAACGCCTTCCTCAACGGCTGCAACAATAACTATCAGAAGGGCTACGGCCCGTTCTTCCTGGAAAACCGCATCAGGGAGTCGAACTTCTACATCGAGGACAATTGGAAGCTGCGCCCGAACCTAACGCTGAATTTGGGAGCGCGCTACGAGCACGTCTCCGCGCCGCGCGAAGCGGAGGGGCGGATCAACTACGGTTTCAGCGACGACAAGGACAACTGGGAGCCGCGCGTTGGATTCGCGTGGAGCCCGAGCTTCGATGGCGGCTTCTTCGGCTCGCTCATCGGTAGCGCGGGCGATTCCTCGATACGAGGCGGCTATGGCATCTACCACGGGCGCATCTTCCAGTCGGTCTTCTCGCAGTCCGGCGCCACGGTGCGCTTCAACCCGCCGAACGCGCTCTTCTACAATCGGTCCGGCGTGACTACCGCCACCTTTAATCCTAACAACCTGGCGGACCCCACCAACGGCTTCGTTTTCGTCCCGGGCCCGCAAACTATACGCCACGGCGAGGCGCGTATAGATCCCGGCCTTGAGGTGCCCTATACGCAGCAGTGGAACCTAACCTATGAGCGGCAGCTCCCATTCAGATCCGCGCTCCGCGTGAGCTATACGGGCAATCGCGGCATCGGGCTCATCAAGTACTCGCAGGAGAACCTGCCGCTCACGGGCGAGGTCGTGGTCGTCAACCACCCAAACAATGCGCCGACGGTGCTTTACAGCGGCCTTCCAGCCAGCGACCCACGGCTTGTAGACGTGCGTGGCCAGACGCTGCGACCCGCAGCTGACGCGCAGTGCGCGGGCACAGGGTTGACGAATGTTGACCTTCAGCCGAATGGACCGTGCCCTGTTGCGGTTCCTCTTGCGCCCTTCGAGTACAGCGTGCGCGTACCGCGCAATAACGAGCGCCGACCCGATCCGCGCTACACGACCAACACATTCGTTAGCAACGCCGCGTGGACCTATTACCACGGCCTGCAAGCCGAGTGGGACAAAAGGCTCAGCCGGGGCCTCTCCTTCAAGGCTTCTTACACGTGGAGCAAGTCCATCGATACAACTTCAGAGGCGACCAACCTCGGCGTCAATGCGAGCTCGGGCAACGACTCGAACATCCTCGGCAACAGCGCCAGGGTCTCGCGTGGTCTTTCACACTTCGACACGCGACACCGTTTGACGTTCTTCAGCACCTATCAGCTGCCTTTCTGGCGCAATCCGGGGAGCTTGATCGACGAAGGCGGCCTCCGCCCTGGCGCGATCTTGGGCGGTTGGACGGTTTCGATGGTAATGAAGCTGGCCTCGGGCACTCCATTCACGATCTCCAACAGCGGTGGATTCGGCGACCTCAACTTCGACGGGTTCACCGAGACGCGGCCCGTGCTCACCGACCTCTCCCTTCTCGGAGGGAACTTCGATCACCCGCGTGGTGGGCAGCGGCTAATACCGGCGGCGGCGTTCCGTGCCCCTACCGTCTCCGACTTCGGCTGCTGCGTTCTCGGGCGCAACACCTTCTTCGGCGACGGGGTGAAAACCTTCGACTTCGGGATCTACCGGACGTTTCGCATGCCGTGGGAGAGCCACCGGCTGCTCCTGCGCGCCGATCTCTTCAACGCCTTCAATCATGTGCAATACGCATTCCCCGTCGCGGACCTGGCGAGTGTGAACTTCGGGCGTATCATACAGACGGGGAATACCTACGGTCCGCGCGTGATGCAGCTTTCTATTCGCTACCAATACTGATCGCGCCAACACCGGAGGGCGGGAGCGGCTACGCTGCCGCCTCTTTTCAGAACACGGCTTTCGGGAAACATGTCGGAAAAGACTCTGACTCGTTGGTGGTGCAGCGTACTGTTCACCTTCGGCGTTACTTTGGCAGGTGCGGGCACTTCGGCCGCACAGACCCCGACCCAAACTCCGACCCAGACTCCGGCACCGACCCCTCAGCGCGTGTCCCCGCCCCCGAACGAGGTGCGCGCGCTGTGGGTGGTCCGCACCACGCTTACTTCGCCCGAGAAGATCCGCACAATGGTGCAGTCGGCGAAGGACAATGGCTTCAATACAATCATTGTGCAGGTGCGCGGTCGGGGCGATGCGTATTACCGCTCTCGGAGAGAACCTCGCGCCGTGGAATTAAGGGACCAGCCAATGGAATTCGATCCGCTGGCCTTGACGCTCTCAGAAGCAAAGCAGCGCGGCCTGAAAGTCCATGCGTGGGTTAATACAAGCCTCTTAGCAAACCTTGACGCGTTGCCCACGGATCCAAAGCACGTCTACCAAAAGCATCCCGAATGGCTTGCCGTGCCTCGCCCAGTTGCGGCTGAGCTCTACAAAATGTCACCGCGAGACCCGAGTTATCGAGCGCGCATTGTCGAGTGGTCAAAAGCTAATCGCGCTGAGTTGGAAGGTATTTACACGGGTCCGGCAAATCCCGAGGTGCGCGAGCACATCTACAAGATCTGGATGGACATTCTCAAGGACTACGAGGTCGATGGGATCCATTTCGACTACGTCAGACTCGCCAGTCCTGACTTTGATTTCAGTCGCACTTCGTTGGATAAGTTTCGGAAATGGTTGGAGCCGAAACTCTCCGCAGCCGAGCGGCGTCAGGTCAAGATTTCGTTGAAAGACAACCCGTTGGCTGCGGCTGAGGCCTACGCAGATAAGTTTGCGAACTTTCAGCGCGAGCAGATCACAATGCTTGTGGCTCGGATTTATCGCGGTGTCAAGCAACGGAAACCGGAAGTAACGGTTTCCGCCGCAGTTTTCGCTAATGACGAAAATGCATATACCCGCAGATTTCAGGACTGGAGGCGCTGGCTCGCGCTGGGGATTCTAGACGTTGCGTGTCCTATGGCCTATTCGACCGATACCGCCATCTTTCAAAAGCAGATCGAAATCGCCACCACGACCGCGCATTCGGCAGGTCGGAACGTTTGGGCAGGCATCGGAGCGTATCGTATCCCGGTTGAGTCTACTGTGGAGAAGATCAATGTGGCTCGTGCGCTCGGCGCCGACGGCA
>JACCSP010000330.1 GCA_013812905.1 Pyrinomonadaceae bacterium | reverse complement strand
TAAAGGACACCGAATTATGATCCAGGTCCAGAGCACATGGTTTCCGCTCTACGACCGTAATCCGCAGAAATTTGTCACTAACATATTTCGCGCCCGCGATGCCGATTACATCCCTGTGACGCAACGCGTGTTTCGCTCACGCCGTTATCCCTCACATGTCACACTACCTATCTCAACGCGCGCTGGCGCCGGCGGCAAACCAGGATCGGTGCATCGTACTACCGTGGTATCAGGCGGTGGAGATGATTGAGAAGATGTTCTCTGAATCTGAATTCCAAGCATTGTCGGGAATTCGAGTGTTGAACTTGGCGGTTAACATTTCGGGACCGTGGTGCTTTGATTGCGTTAGACACAGTAATTGTGAGAATGAGTCACTCAGAACCGCGGTGTAGTGTCCGGCGGTTCTTTTCCTACTTGCTCTCAGGCTCAATCTCTTCAGCTATCGGTAGCTTGATTTCACCGAATTGAGATTCGTATAACTCTATGTGGTTTTGGAGAATCACTGACATGACTTTCGCAATCTCTCGCGTTATTATGACTCTGACAGTTTCCTCGATGAGGGGCTTACCATCTTTCTCGCCAATTATCTCGCCAAATGGAATGCCCAAGTCCCAAGACGTAAACCCCATTTGCATGTTGTTGGCGTAGAGCTGTCGAAATCTGTCCGTTCTTACTCTGATCTGATCGGCTGAATTAGCAAATACCCTTGCGGGCAAGCCCTTTTTTTTCATTTCCCTTGTTTGGTATCTCAGCCATAGGCAACACCCCCTTCTAAGCTGGACTTCTCTCAACCCTTGCTGAGAAAGTGGGTGACTCGGCAAACGGTCGACTACTTGAAATTGATATATCCCTATTCTCACCCACCAGTGTCGGGATCGAAAACGTAAGGCTACGCTGAGACCCAGTAGCGTCTATCGGCGCGTTCAAACCACGTAACAAGCCCGAACCTGTTTGGTGCTGAATTGTTGAATGAGCTAGTCGGTTAGCCGCACCCCCTTGCTCCATAGACACTACAGTTTGCGGCATATCGGCTTCTTTGCCTAAATCGGCTTGGGTCCATTTGCGTTCAGCTCTAAGAGCGCGCAATTGAAACGGAATGGTTCTGCTGAAGAAACTCCATTCAGACTTGACGGTGACTTAAACGTACTGCTTGTCAGCCATGGGATGATAAACTGTCTATGATTTCGCTTTTAAACGCAAACCTCGTGAAGAAGAAGTATCATCAGGTTACCACTCCTTCCGGATCCAGGATTTATGCGCATATCGCTCGCCACTTATCTGGACGATTTCCTGTCCCGCGGTAATGAAACTGCGTTTGCTCACAAACAGGGGCTAAGACTCAAGCAGTGGTCGTATAGGGACATTGCGAAGACTGCAATGCAATTCGCCAGAGAACTGGAAGCGCGCGGGATACAAAAAGGTGATCGCGTTTTGCTTTGGGCCGGCAACAGTCCTGAGTGGGTTTGCGCATTTTTTGGATGCCTTCTACGTGGCGGGATCGTCGTGCCCGTTGATGTTCAGACCGAGCTTGGGTTCATTAAAAGAGTTCAAGCGCAGGTAGACGCAAAGTTAGCGCTCTGTGATGCTGCAACTTCGAGCTTAATCGATAAAAATTTGACCGCGATGGAGATTGACGAACTAAGCTCGCAGATCGCGCATCATTCCTCAGAACCTTATGTCACAAGCGATATAACTGGCGACGATACCATGGAGATCGTCTTTACCTCTGGGACCACGACCGAGCCCAAAGGCGTGCGCATCACCCAACGCAATCTGATGGCGAACCTGGCGCCGCTGGAGCGGGAGATTGGACGTTACCTGAAGTGGGAGCGCTTGGTTCATCCGGTGCGTTTTCTCAATCTGTTGCCGCTCAGTCACGTTTTCGGCCAATTCATGGGCATCTTTGTGCCTCAGCTTCTAAGGGGCACCGTTTTCTTTCAGGAATCGCTGGTACCAGCTCAAATTATAGAGACGGTCAAGCGTGAGCGGGTGTCGGTAGTTATTTGTGTACCTCGCATTCTCGATGCAATGCGCGAAAAGATCGAACTCGACTACGAAGCACGCCACCGGCTCGAGAAGTTTCGAGGCAACCTTGAGGAAGCCGCCCAGTCAAACTTCATCGGACGTTGGTGGAGGTTTCGCCATGTCCATCAAATGTTCGGATGGAAGTTTTGGGCCTTCATCTCAGGTGGTGCAACCATTAACCCCGACACGGAAAAGTTCTGGCAACGGCTCGGCTTTGCAGTGATTCAGGGCTATGGCATGACAGAGACTGCAGCGGTGATCAGCATCAACCACCCGTTTAAGAAGGTGCGCGGCTCCATTGGAAAAGTATTGCCGGGTCAGGAAGTGAAACTGGCGGAGAACGGCGAGATTCTGGTGCGCGGCGAGAACGTGTCGTCGGGATATTGGAAAGCTGAGGGAGAATCAGCCGCTTCAAAAAACAGTTGGTTTAGGACCGGGGATGTTGGCGAGATTGATGAGAAGGGAAACCTTTACTTCAAGGGTCGGCAAAAAGAGGTAATCGTAACTTCCGCGGGAATGAATATCTATCCGGAGGACATTGAGCTGGTGCTCAATCGCCAGCCGGAAATAAAGATGAGCACAGTCGTGGAAATAGAGGCACCGCACGGACCAGAACCTTTGGCAGTTCTGATACTACGAGACGGAAAGGCGAGCGCCAGGGAGGTTATCGAGCGCGCCAACGAATCACTCGCGCAACATCAGCGAGTTCGTCGCTGGGCCGTCTGGCCCGAAGCAGACTTTCCGCGGACGACGACCCATAAGGTTCGTAAGCCACTCGTAGCAGAACTTATTAAAGTCAGGTTGGATGTCGCGTCTCACGCATCAGCCCACTCGTTTTCGCATGTTCCTTCCGCGGGTCTGGAAAAAATTGTCTGCCGCATTAGCGGCGCGGTACCCGAAAGCGTGGATCCTGCTGCAAAGCTAGGTACCGACTTGAAGCTTGACTCACTTGGCAGAGTGGAGCTCTTAAGCGCTCTAGAAGAGTGCTATCAGGTCGAGCTCGACGAAGCGGCCTTCACTGAGGCAACGACACTCGGTGAGGTGGAGAGACTGATTCATGAAGGTCAACAGAAGGAGGCAGCGCGCTATCCCTACCCGCGTTGGCAACAACGCTGGCCACTCAGTTGGCTGCGCATCCTGCTGCTTTATCTGATTGTATTGCCGCTAACCAGGCTTATGGGACGGCCCAGAATCATCGGCAAGAATCGCCTGGACGAAGTCAGCGGGCCAGTAGTCTTTGTCTGCAATCACGTTTCTATGGTGGACCATGCACTGGTGTTGCTTGCCCTTCCGGGAGGTTTCCGAAGGAAGCTGGCTATAGCCATGGATGGCGAATTGCTGCGCGAATGGCTTTATCCCGAACGTGGGGTTGGGCTGACAACTCGCGCGCTTTACTTGCTCCAGTATTTTCTGGTGGTCCTGTTTTTCAACGTGTTCGCCATGCCTCAGAAGAGTGGCTTCCGGCTAAGTTTTGCATTTGCCGGCGAACTAATGGACCGCGGCTACAGTCTTCTTGTCTTCCCGGAAGGAAAACGCACGGAGAACGGCCAGATCAATCCTTTCCGGCCGGGCACTGGGTTGTTGATTTCGAAGCTCAATGCACTTGTGGTGCCTATGCGAATTGATGGTTTATGGGAACTAAAGCTGGCGAACCAACACTTTGCCAGGCCAGGTCAAGTTTCGCTGACTATAGGAGAGCCGTTACGATATTCGGCACGAGATAAACCCGAAGTGATTACTCGAGATTTGGAAGAATGTGTAAAGGCCCTGCGCGCTTAATAGTTGTTAGTAGCGGTGTGAGGTAGCCAATCGGCGGGCACTTTTCAAGATGTCAGTTGGACCGCTTCCTGAACATGTGAAGTAAGTGACCACGCCTCATGTTAGCGAGACGACCTGAGGCGCGATTAGAAAACCGCACGGCTGATAGAGTTCTCCGCAGTCCACAGCAACGAGGCCACTAGGCCTGCTCCCAAAGTAGGCCACGATTTCTTTTAGGCTCAGAATTTGTGCATAGAGGCAATAGACCATCTTCCTTTTTCTTTAATCATGATCAAGCTCACAATCATTACCGCCTTCTTAAGAGAGGGTTTGCGCTCGGCCATATCAAGGTAGCCGCTCATCCCCCACGTGCTGTCGACCGCAGCTACGTCCGACTTGATAAACCTAATGCGTAGACCGGTGGGCATCACGTGACTCTCTTTAAACGTCGTGGCGAAGAGCGATGCATGGAGTCCCTCGATAGCAGCGCGGCCCTGGACTGCTAAACCCAGCACGTCAATGAAATCGGCATCGGCAGCAAACAACATCGAGAAGGCTTTAGCGTCATGTCTGTTCCATGCTCCCACCGAATCCGCCAGCGCTTTCTTGATTTCAATTTGATCTTTGGCGCTGCCTTTAGTCTTTGCCTTCTTCACCGCTGTTTGCCCCGCGGCAAGCGATAACAGCGTAAGGACTAAAACCGCGGCCGCAAAATATCTCGAGTTGATTGTCGTGGTGGTGCGCACTTGTTCGTACCGCCTTTCTTTCAAGGTAACCATCCTATACTTTCGGATCTGTAGGGTACCGCTTTTCTGTTAACTCGTTATAGTTTCTAAAAAAGCCGTCCACTCTTGACAGTGGTCCATTTTATGTGCGGTTGCAAGGGAGCTACGTTCAAGGACAAAAACTACTAGCGCTCAAACGGGCTTAATGTCCTGTCTCTAAAGTGCGCCGACAAAACGGGACGACGCTAGCTACTCTGGATTATTCATGAACCAGCATTACGACTATTATCCGACCGCTCTGTGAATTTCAAAAAGAATTGTCGAGCTCCAGTTCCTCGCAATGCTAATGTTCAATCTCCCAATCACTTGCGCACGATCCGTGCGCGGGCGGTCGAAAAACTTGAAGATGAGTGCTAAGGTATACGTAAAATCCCCTCAGAATCACGAACGTTAATCCCCGGCTACTAAGAATCGAATCGTGCCGAACTGAATGTCATACTGCGGGCAGCAGGAGCGCTAAACTTTATGTTTCAGTCAAAGGTCAATCGCCTGGGGTTCGTGCGCCGAGACGGCGAGGCTGCCTCCGCGGTACTCGTCGCTGCCCTCTGTACAATCGCCGTTTGCTCTCAAAACGCAATGGCACAAACGGCCTCTGACATCCATGAGTCAGAGCGCTCGGACAAGGTTACCGGCGGGCGCATAGAGGGCGCCGAATTCGATGCCAACGAGCCGGACCTCAAGGTAACTTTAAACGTACCCTCGTTCCGGTTGACGCTATGGCAGAACGGAAAAGAGGTGAAGTCTTACTTTGTCGGTGTGGGATTGAAAGACCATCCAATCTATATCGGCGATCGTGAGGCGACCGAGATCATTTGGAATCCGGCATGGATACCACCAGCCAGTGATTGGGTGCGCGAAATTAAGGGCGTCAGTCCAGGCGAGATTATTAAGGCGAGCGATCCGCGCAACCCACTCGGCAAACTGAAAATACCCTTGGGCGACCGCTACCTCATCCATCAGGCGGCGAAAAGAACCGACGTCGGCAACCTCGTCTCCCATGGCTGCGTGCGAATGCTACGCTCCGACCTCTTCGACCTTGCCGAGAAGATCGTCGCGGCGCGAAACCCGGAGGTCCCGGCCAAACGCATCGAGGCTGCGAAACGCAGTTTGCGGTCGCTCGTCGTTCGACTTGAAGAGCCGGTGCTTGTCGATATCAATTACGACACGTTGGTTGTCGAGGGTGGGTTCCTTTACATTTATCCCGATGTGTATGACCGTCGCATGAACCTACCTTCACGCCTACGCTACGAGCTCGAATCGTCGGGGGTCGACGTATCGAACCTGGACGAAGCGTCGATTAGAAAGATGCTGTCGAAAGTGACTCGTAAGACACAGTTCGTGGTCGACAAGAGAAGCATTGAACAGGGACGAGCACTCGAGGACGGCCAGGTTCTTCCTCTGATACCGATAAAGAAAGCAATCAAAGGCAGCAAGCGGAAGTGAGTCGCGAGCTTGTTGATAATTACTTACTTAACGTACTCCCAGTGCCACGGCTCGTAGTAATAGGGACGAAAGCCAAAGCGGTCGGCGTTACGGACGAGCCACTGGTAGACGCGCGTTTGGACCTGGATGGCGCGGTTTGAGTTCTTCGTTTCGACGGGCTCACCGCCGACGAAGAGATCGAGTGTGCGGCCCGTGAAGTGAGGACTGTTGACGGCGAGGCCGGCGCGGCCGGCGTTCGGCGACTTACGGCGTAACTTCTCCTGATACTCGCGCGACCGGAACGCGGAAATGATTTTTAGATACTTCTCCGTAGGCGCGAGTTCACCCTTCGAGCTGCGGGCAAGACCGAGCGAGCGGTCGGCAACTGCAGTTGCCACCAGGCGCTTGTAAGCGGCGTAGGTCTTACGTTCGACTTGTCTGAGATCATCCGCCCGCGTAGGATCATAGAAATCGGAGGCGGGTGCGGTGACAAGATCTTCTGGTGGTGGGTAGCTGCGCTCCTGAAGCCGTTTCCCTTGCCACTCCGAGACCATCGCGTTGAGCGACTCTTTGTCAAGCACGCCACTTGGCTTCAAACCAGACCGCTTCTGCCAGCTCGTGAGCGCCGCGGCAAAACCTTCAGAAGTCGAGTCGTGTTCCGTTTGAAGCAGGCGGCTGATCAGCGGCTCGTAGATATGCCAACCGCGTTGTTGCTTGCCGCCGAATGTCCAGCTAAGTTCACGGCGAAGCGAGGCATTTCGAGGTGCCGCCAGCCGTAACGAAGAGGCGGTCGAACTTTCGCGAGAAGCCTCGGCCGGCTTTTCGCGGACTAAGGCAGTTCGCTTCACTCTCGAACCACCAGTGCCCCGTCGAACAGTCTTACCGCCTTCCCGTGACTGGCCATGAACCGGTCTGGAGTCAAATGAAGCGGCCACGAGGAACGTCGCAAGGACGATGAAGAACAGTACCAGGTGAGTATGTGCGTGCCTCATTACTGTAACGAGGACGAATGAAAATCCGGTGGAGGGGATCTCGACGTCCAAGCAACAGATTACCAGATAGCCGAGCAGCGGTCACGCTTCGAGTGCCGCTCTACGGTTTTTGCAGCCAGGTTTGCCTTCGGCCGCAAGGCGCGAGGAGTGGATTCCGGGAAGTCGTAAAAGGCTTCTCGCCTACCACGCTTGAAGACGAACAAACCGAACGACTGCAAGGCTGGTGAAAAAGAAACGGGTCAAGGGGCAGCAATGTGCGGGTCGAAAGCTAAGAACCTGACGAAGTAAATTTGATCGCCCTAATCCACATACTCAAACGCAGTCTTTCCGGCAAATCGAAATGATATTCCCGTCGGTGGTTTGGCAGGGGCGGGTTGGCAGGCGACCTGCCGTCATGTTTAAATTTCGTTGCCACATTTCTTGGGTTCTATGTCGTATATCCGCCAACAATCTGAATTTATTTTCCTGCGACGTGGTGAAGATCGTGGAGCATGGTTCCAAAGAAAGCGGAACTAAGGGGGGCAGAAAGATGCGTAAGGTTCTTCGTGAAAACGGACTGTCGATCGTCCTGTTTGGGTTGCTGGTATTATGTCTATTGGGGCAGTTTCTCGCCGGCCACCGGGAATACAATCAGGATCAGAGAGATCACGGAGGCTCTCCCGCTAGCCATTCAGAATACTTTTTGACTCCACATTTTCTTGAAGTAACGATGGAAAATTGGGAGAGCGAGTTTCTACAGATGTTTGCCTTCGTGAGTCTCACGGCCTTTCTGTTCCAAAAGGGGTCCGCAGAATCTAAGAGCCTCGACGGGGAAGACCCAGTGGATAGGGATCCCAGGAAGTCTCGGAATAAGGGAAAAGTGCCCTGGCCGGTTCGGAAAGGAGGCCTGGTTCTCAGCGTTTATGAGAATCGCTGTCCCTGGTCTTCTTACTGCTATTCGGCATCTCTTTCGTACTTCACGCTGTTGGCGGCGCCGGAGAATACAACGAACATCAGAGGGAGCATGGCGCCTCACAGCTAGTCTCAACGTTCGAATACATGACCACGTCGCGCTTTTGGTTCGAGTCGTTGCAGAATTGGCAGAGCGAGTTTTTGGCGGTCGGGGCCATGGTGGTGCTCACCATTTTTCTCCGCCAGCGGGGGTCACCCGAATCGAAACCCGTAGATAGTCCTCATAGCCAAACGGGTGGCGAATGATCGTGAAGGTGAAAGGTCTCCCCGGCTCAATTCGCTGAGGATGAAGAGAAAGCTATTGAAGGGTTTGAGATTGTCAATCTAGAGGCCGATGTGGTTTGCGCCCACGCCCTAAAATTCCGTCAATGACAGTCACCACTCGCCATAGGGGTATTGACTCGGAGCTTTTCTGAACACGGTCTTTTCGAGCCGCGAAGTCGCTGGTAGCTGTAGGTGCACCAACATTTTGTCCCTGTAGACATGGTTCACTTCCAGCTCACGAAAAGTCTTACCAGTGAGGCGCTACCTCACGTCCTTCAATCCACTTATCACCACGAGCGCAACGGTAGGAATAATCTCGCGCTCGTTCGCGTGATCCGTGGTGAAGGTGGCCAGCACAAACTTGCTTCCGTCCTTCAGCTCGATGTACGCCACATCGTGCCGGGTAGTGCTGGTCCATCCAGCCTTTGACCAGAGTCGAGCGCCCTCAATTCCGGCCAGAGCGATGCCGGTGAAACCGCGCCCCTGATCATCTGCGTCTTTGCTCCTGGTTGAGTAGTCTCGTTTGAGCAACTGCATCATCTGTGCGCTTCGCTGGGGGGTAACGGACTTTCCGGTTGAGATCTCCATCATCAGACGCGCGGTGGCGTCGGTCGTCAACTTGTTACGATTCTCACCTTTCGGCCCGCGTGAGACACTCTCGCGTCCGTAGGCGTCTTCGCAAAAAGTCTTTTGGTTTACGTTAATATTCGTATAGCCCAGCGAAGTGAAGTAACGATTAACGGCGTTTCGCTGATGTTGCCATTTCTCCATCTCTTTTGGCGGCAGCTCGTACCCTCCGGTGGTGTGGGTCACGACGTCGACAATATACTGGGTCGCCTCATTTGAAGAATCAACGATCATGTCCTTCAATGACCGGCGCAGCTCGGGCGTGTCGGCAATCTTTTTGTCCTCAAGCCAGCGATGGGCCGCGGCCAGATAAAAGAGTTTAACTACACTTGCGGGATATATGCGCTCGTTGCCGCGATAGTTGGCGGTAACGGGACGCTGCAGGTCGCGCATGTCGATGAGCGTAATCGACAGCTGATCCTCTTTGAGTTTCTTGTCGGCAAACTTTTCTAGGGCAGTTTTAGCGGCTTCATCGACGAGAGCCTGCAAGTTGCGCCCGGACCCAGCATGGTCCGAGGGCGGCATATGTGCCCCACCGGACGCAGTCAGGCAAATCGAAATTAACAGCAAGCAGGCGATTGCAAGAGCGAGCACAGATTTTAGTTTCATGATTATCACGTGGTTCGGAAGAGTTGTAGGGGCAATCATCAACCCGTTGGTTAAATCGAGTTCGTGTTAAATCGAATTCGTTGTGTCAGCAGACGATTTCGATTATAAGGCAGACCATGGAAAAAGTATCAGAGGAAGGGCTCGTTAGAGGCATTCGCCAGTGGGACCTGATCGGCGTGGTCATTAATAGCATGATTGGGGCCGGAATATTTGTCTTGCCGGCGAAGGCGTATGGGCTAATCGGAAGCTACAGCTTGGTCGCCTTCATCATCTGCGCCTTTGTCGTCGTGCTTATCATCCTCTGCTTTGCTGAAGTAAGCAGCCGGTTTACGGAGACAGGTGGTCCCTACCGCTACGCGAGTGAAGCTTTTGGTCCGGCCGTCGGTTTCCAGGTAGGGTGGATGAACTGGATTGCGCGCATCAGTGCTTACGCCACCAACTGTAATCTCCTGATTGTTTATCTGAGTTTCTTCTGGCCGGCGGCCAGCTCGGGGTTCTGGCGCGCCTTTGTGATCACAGCGATCACGCTTTCACTAACAATAATCAACTACATCGGAGTTCGAAACGCGGCAATTACAAGCAACATCTTTAGCATAGCCAAACTTCTTCCCCTGCTGCTCTTCATCGCCGTGGGTCTCTTTTTTCTGAGCCCTGCCAATTTCACCCTCGGCGATTATCCCGGCTATGGGTCGTTTTCAACCGCGGTGTTATTGCTAATTTACGCGTTTACCGGATTTGAAAATGCGGGCGTGCCCGCCGGCGAGATCGTGAATCCACGTCGCACGTTGCCCATCGCGATCCTCGTGGCCATCGCGATTGTGGCGGTAATCTACATACTCATTCAGGTAGTTTCCATAGGCACCCTCCCGAACCTTAGCGCGACCGAAAGACCGTTAGCAGAAGCGGCGAGCAAGTTCATGGGACCGGTCGGAGCCTCGATAATCGCCGCCGGGGCCATCACCTCCGTCATTGGAAATCTGAATGTAGCGATTCTGTCGACGCCGCGAATTCCCTTTGCGATGTCGCTTGATCAGGCACTCCCGCAAGGTGTGGCTGCCGTTCATCCTCGCTTTCGCACACCCCATGTGGCCATCGTTATCACGGCGCTTCTAATGCTGGGGCTCACACTCTCCAGTTCGCTAATCTACGCACTCACAGTCAGCACGATTGCCAGGTTGCTAGCTTATGCCGCGACCTGCGCTGCGCTTCCAACCCTGCGGCGGAAAAAGGACGCACCTCCAGCCTTGTTCACCGTGCCGGGCGGAACCTTTATCAGTGTCGTTGCCGTTCTGCTTTCTGTCTGGCTGCTTTCTAACAGCACGCTCAAGGAAGCCCGCGATTCCGCCATAGCAGCCGTAGCAGGCTTGTTGATTTACTTCGTTTACCGGCTACTGCGGCGTCGGACCGCTGCACCTCCTCCGCTCCCCTAGCAGCTTGCTCTGAAACGTGACTACTCAAACACCGTTAACTTGTAGGTAGTGCGAAGCCAGCGTTCCGCGCTCAAGATGCGCAACTACTTTGAAATAAAACAATCTATGCTGCGGAGAATCTGCAGGTTGGAAACGTGGGCAAAGCGAAGCGCGCCCGCCTTCCCCGCGCCTTTCAAATTTGCTGAACCCGAACTTGTAATCAAGGTTGAGCGACTATGGATCTGCGCGCTGCGCTTTGCCCCTTTTCGAACCTGCAAATACCGCCCATACGAACCAATCTGGGACCAAAGGGGGTCTGCCCCGGCTTTGGCAGCGGCATCGATCCCCTCTTGATGCCGAACGCCACGACTCTCTCCACTGACAATCTTTGTCCTTATCAACTGACAAACCGTGGTCGTAATCGCGGTTTTCCGTCGGTGTACGGTCTCCACAAGAGCGTTACGCCCCTGATTGCGCAGTTTTCCCCGGTCTTTCGCCCCAAGGGGAACAATCGGCACAACATTTGTTTAGTAATTCAACGGTTTATACCGCGCAGCCTCCGTGTGACTTCACAGCCCGCCGGCTTAGCCAACTCGTTGGTTAGAAGATTTACGATGAAAATAAAGGCTGGCGATCGGATACAACGGCAACTTCGTTAACGCTGAAATGGTCAAGGCGTTCATCTCCTCGACTGAATACGGGCATAGGT
>JACCSP010000328.1 GCA_013812905.1 Pyrinomonadaceae bacterium | reverse complement strand
GGATTAAAGAGGCGGCGGTCGGTCACCTTGAAATTGGGCTGTTCCTCGTTCATCCGTTTATTGAGGTGCGCTCTTGAAAAATCTCAAACCGCGCTGCACTTTCTTTATGTCCCTTTGAGTGGATGGTAACATCTGAATCACGCGACTCGCAAGAAAGCGCTTGGATGGTGTCCAAATTTCATTTTTCCTTTGGGCTTTTGTGGTGCTCTGAAGCAAGACCGCAGTTTCTTGTTGTTTCGAGCAATTTCAAACCGATCTAAAAGCAATCAACGAAATCACACGAACCAACACGAAAATCTTGTTAGTGAAATTTCGTGTGAATTCGTGGATCGTGTCTAACGCGAAGACAGACAGCGGCCATCACCACCGTTGATAAGGGATGCTCGCACGATCAAACTCTGCACTCGTTCCTGACTTGGGACTTCTGACTTTGGACTCTAGACTAGTTTCCATGCCTGCCACATTTAACGACCTGGTGACCCTGATGACCCGTTTGCGCTCGCCTGCGGGTTGCCCCTGGGACCGCGAACAGACTTATGCCACGCTCGCGCCGATGCTTCTGGAAGAAGCCTACGAAGCTTTTGAAGCAGTTGAGGAGGCGCGCGAGGGCCGCCCAGCGGATCTACAAGATGAACTCGGTGACCTGCTTTTTCAGATAGTTTTTTACTCGCAAGTTGCCGGCGAACGTGGCGACTTCACCATTGACGACGTCACAGAAACAGTTCACGCAAAAATGGTGCGCCGGCATCCGCATGTCTTTGGCCACACGAGCGCCGAAACGACGACCGAAGTACTTCGCAATTGGGAGGCTATCAAGGCCGAGGAGAAGAGAGCTGCGAACCAGTCGGACGGGGCGAAGCCAACGTCAATACTTGATGGCGTCTCGACGAAGATCCCAGCTCTGATGGAAGCCCATCAACTGTCGACCAAAGCGTCGCGCGTAGGATTTGACTGGAAAAACGTTGAAGACATCTTCGCAAAAGTGCAAGAAGAGATCAGCGAACTGCTGGAGGCGATTAAGGTCCATGCTGATTCAAAGTCGGAAGCGGATCACACTCGGGTGCGGGAAGAGATTGGAGACCTGCTTTTTGCGGTGACAAATATTGCCCGTCACCTTCAGGTTGAGCCGGAAGCGGCTTTGAAATTGACCAATAGAAAGTTTCGTCGGCGCTTTAGTCACATCGAAGACCGCTTGCAGTCGCGCGACCAGAGTTTCGCATCGGCAACACTCGAAGAACTTGAATCTCTCTGGCAGGAGGCGAAGACCAGTAAACAATAGGCGACGGCAGGAGGCAGGAAAAACGAACCTAAAGCAGAATGAGCCGCGGATTTGCGCGGATGAACGCGGATCAGACCAGGACCAAAAGATTAAAGGACGTCCGGCTTTGGCTTGCGAGCTTTGCCGTCACGCTTTTTCAGATTCGCGTCATCCGCGTTAATCCGCGGCTAATATCTAATAAGGCCCGCTCGAAGGCGGGCCTTTATATGTGGCCGTTGATGTTCGGCGTTAGTCGTTTACCCGAACTGAGCGAAGTATGTTATTGAAGGCGGAAGCAAAACTTCGCGCTTCACTCTGCGGAGCCACAGCAACCATATAAAATAGACCGCCGTTCCGCAACTGGGTGGTGATCAGAGTTATCGTCTCAGTCTGACCCGTGGCCTCATTAACATTAGTAAGCCCCGCACTCAGGCCCGTGCGACCGGAGACAGTAACCCGTTGAAAGTTTGTCGACTGGCGTAAACTGCGATTGCCCTGCGCCAAACTCTGAATCAGTTCGTCGGTTGCCTGTCGTAAGTCGCGATTCTGAGTTTGGGCAACACCAAAATTAACTCCATGAGTAAAGACTGCCTGGTTCTGGTGCTGTCCGTAACCACCCTCTGGGGAAAACCACACTGAGTTGTTGTCACCTAACTTTCTCCAGTTGTCGGGCACGCCCACCGTCAGAAACCCGAGTTCGTTGTAGCTGCGGTAGCGCGTGGACGGATAATCCACACGTCCCCCAGGTGAACCCTGCGGATAATTTCCTCCTCCCTCCGTAGGGTTACGCTGGCCGCTGCGTGCAATCTCGGCCATCGAGGGCGCGGCTGGCTGTCCCCTTAGGTTGGCCTGCGTGCGCGCAAACTCCCCGGTATCGCGGATGGGATTTTGCACCCGCAGATACTGGGCTTCCTGGTTGATACGGGCGTAGCGATTCTGGGGACTTGGGTGGCTACTTAAAAATCCGCCACTGCTCCCGCCTCCCTGCCGCTCGATCGTCTGGAACATCGCGGCCAGGTCCCGCGGATCGTAACCCGCTCGGGCCATAATCTGGGCTCCCAGAATGTCAGCCTCGGTTTCATATTCTCGACTGAACTTTAGAAAATAAACGCCGACGCCTTGCCCGGCAATCTGTGCGGCGGCTCCCGCTGGTCCGCCCAGAATCTGTCCACCAATCCCAAGAATCCCTGCGAGCAGACCGTATTTTTGCCCCTTGGTCGCTTGGGCAGTACCATGACGCAATGCCACGTGGCTTATCTCATGGGCCATGACTCCAGCCATCTCGCCTTCGCGACGGGCCGCTTCGATCATTCCGCGATTGACGTACATCGGACCACCGGGTAGCGCGAAGGCGTTTATATCGCGCGCATTAATAACCCGAAAAGAGTACTGAAATCCTGGATGCCGGAACTCAGAAGGGATCGAATCCGCTAGACGATTTCCCACCCGCTCAATGTAGTTTTGCACCTCGCCATCACGCAGTAACGGAAACTGCTGTTCAGCCTCGGCGGCCGCCTGCCGGCCCAGTTTAATGTCATCCTGAACGCTATACTTGTTACTGTGAAGTGTGAGCTTGGTCTGTGGGATTACAGACACCGGCATCAACAAGATTACGGATACTGCCAACCATGCGATAAGCTTACGACTTCTTTGGTAATTTTTTCTAATCATCTCTTCCTCCGTCTCGAACTGATTTCATGTTAATTCTGCTGTGGCTGTAGGGAGGCGATTGGCCGAAGCCTTTGATGAATTAACCCTCGGGTATGGTCTACTTCCTCACAAAGGCCCAGTTGATGCCCACACAATCCCCGTACACCAAATCGCATCCTCGGTACACGGCCCGAGGACGATCTCACGTCAAAGTCTGCAAAACACAACAGTTTCACGTACCAATCGTTAAATACGCAATGCAGGTGCCACGGGGCGGCTAACTCTTGTTACGAGGTTCGATGCGCTCGTTGAGCCACTGGGCTGGCTCGCTAATAGGAGCGATGCGGTGGGGCTCGCCTTTCCACACCCGAATCATCGAAATAATGAGGAAGATTGTCGCGGCAAACTTGAACAAGTTCCCACCTATCGAGCTGTCGGTTATCGCTCCAACAACGCCAAAAAGCGTTTGGACCACCAGGATCGCGATGTGCAGTGCCAAGCCCTGAGCCGCGTGAAAACGAACTTTCAGTTCTTTTCTGGGTACCAGGAATAGCTCGATCAGGGAAGCAACCACGCCAATGTAGAAAGGTGCATAGGGCAGGATCACCGCCCATTTTTCAGGTAATCCAACCCCGGCCACCGGGCGCGAGGTAGGCCTCAGATTAACTTGAGGCGGCAGGTAAGGAGTGGCTTGATAGGGGGTCGGCGGTGAATAGGTCGGAGGCACAAATACTGAAGGATAAGGAGAATCTACCGGCGGCGTATCAAAAGTTCGGGTCGGCGCCTCGGAATAGACGTTACTCCGCGCGCCTTCATCTAAGGAAGAACCCACTTCACGGGTAGCTCCTTCCAATTCCCGTGTACCCGGCCCACTGTCATCTCCACTCCACACTTCTTCCGTTTGTCTCACATAATCCGGATCGAGTGGGTTGGTGTCGTACTTGGTCCTTTTAGTCTCCATCACCGAAAATCTCTACGACTTTTTCAATAGCTCAGTTCCCATCTTACTCATCAGCCACATCATACTCAACCTGCTGCCATGTCTTGCCCCGCTCAGAAATCCGAAAGCCGCGCATGATCGGCGTTGCCCCACCCAGTCCTACGATCAGGTAGATCGCTGCGGGATAGTAGGCAAGTCGTACGTCAGTTTTAGAAGGCACCGGTTCAGTCGAGCGCGGATGGGAGTGATAAATAGCCAGAAGTTGTTCACCGTGCTCACGCATCTGCCTTTGAGCCGCGAAGAGTTCTTCTGGTGCGGCTTCGTAAGCTCTCTGCGGATTGTTGGCGATATTGCGCAGCGGATGGATTGATGAGGCACGCTCGTTAGCGCCCCCGATCAAACCACAGCACTCGAACGGCGTGGCTTTTCGCGCATGCGCAAAAATCTCCTGGAGCTGTGCATTCCGAAGGGTGATCATTCACGCGAGCAAATCTCATTCGTCCTTCAGGACTTTAAGACGCAGTTCCTCCAATTGTCTTGGATCCACTTCACCAGGGGCATCGATCATCAAATCAGCGGCGGAAGCAGTTTTCGGAAATGCCATCACGTCGCGAATGTTATCAGTGGGGACTAGGACCATCATCAGACGTTCAATGCCCGAAGCGATGCCGCCATGCGGGGGTGTACCATATGAGAGCGCTTCCAGGAAGAACCCGAAACGCGCGCGCGCGGTCTCTTTCGACATACCCAGGGCCTTGAACACGACATACTGAATATCACTCCGGTGAATACGAATCGATCCGCCGGCTACTTCCACCCCGTTGATTACCGCATCGTATGCTTTGGCCCGTATTCGTCCGAGCAGATCTGACCCACCGCTGTTGACAGCGCGCTCAAACAGCGACAGGTCTTCGTCAACTGGAGAAGTGAAGGGATGATGCATTGCGTAATGCCGCCCATCATCTTCGTGGTACTCAAACATGGGAAACTCAGTAACCCACAAGGGGGCGAAGACACCCTCGCGAATTCGTTTTAGTTGGCGCGCAACTTCATTTCTTAATGCACCTAGGCTGGCAGTAACGGTTTTTGGCTTTCCGGCTACGATTAGGACCGCATCACCTTTTTCGGCACCAGCCGTTTGGGCCAGGGTCGACACGACATCTGGCCCTAAAGCCTTGAGCAAAGATGAAGAGACCTCATCACCTAAACGGATCGAGCCGAGTGCCGAAGCTCCATAGCGCTTAACGAAATCCTGTAGCTCATCAAGCGCCTTGCGCGAAAGTCCCGCACCTCCGCCAACCACAATTCCCTTTGCGTGCCCGCCAGTCGCCAGGGCCGAAGCGTAGGGAGCGAATGTGGTCCCTTCCAGCACCGGAGACAAATCTCGCAGCTCTATGCCCTGAATGCGCAGGTCGGGTTTGTCGGAACCGTACCGCTGCATCACTTCCGCATAACTGAGCCTGGGAAAGGGCACCGGCAAATCCGCGCCAATCAAACGAAATACACGGGCAAACAAACCTTCAATCAATGCATAGACCTGATCCGGTGTGGCAAAACTCAACTCAACATCCAGTTGACTGAACTCAGGCTGGCGGTCAGCCCGAAGGTCTTCGTCACGAAAGCAACGCGCAATCTGAAAATATTTATCAAGACCCGCAATCATACAGATCTGTTTAAAAAGCTGAGGTGACTGGGGCAACGCAAAAAATTTACCCGGCTGAATGCGCGCGGGAACGATGTAGTCGCGCGCACCCTCAGGCGTGGACTTGATCAGATTTGGAGTTTCGATTTCGAGAAATCCCTGCTCGTCCATGTAGCGCCGAATCTCAGACACTACCCGATGACGCAGTTTGAGATTTGACTGGAGCTGAGGTCGGCGCAAATCCAAATAGCGGTATTTCAAACGCAGGTCTTCGCTTGCCAGAGTGTCCGGCGACGCATCCAATTGAAATGGCAGCGTGCGGGCATCGTTGAAAATGTAAAGCTTGCGAGTTTGTACTTCCACCTCGCCCGTAGCGAGTTTTGGATTGAGTGCACTTTCATCGCGCAAAACGACTTCGCCCACAACTGCGATGACATATTCACCGCGGACATCCTTGGCCCTAGCGTGTGCTTCCGGAGAGTTTTCGGCATTGAACACAACTTGAGTTACGCCGTCGCGGTCCCGAAGATCGACGAAAGTGAGTTCACCAAAGTCGCGCCGCCGGGCCACCCAGCCCATCAAGGTAACGTCATTACCGACGTCTTCTTTGCGCAGCGCCCCACAGGAGTGGGTGCGCTGTAAGTTCCCGAGGTTATCCAGCATTCCTTTTGTTGCGGCTAACAGCCATCATGTGAAATCTGCGATCCTCCATCTCTCCGCTTTGCCCAGCCGTTGTGACAGGAACGAGGCGTTGGTGGTTGATGGTTAGTCTGTTTTCGTTAAGCAATCTCGATCAGATTGCCACCCGGATCACGAACATAAAAACGTTGAGTGCCAGGAACCGGACGCGGATCAGGCAGGATTTTGAGTCCCGCAGACGACAGGTAATCCTGCGCTCGATCGAGATCCTCAACAACGAAGCAGATATGACCTGTGTTCGATCGTTCGGCGACACCGTCCGCGACCGAGAGATGTAATTGCACGTCCCCGAGCTGATACCACGCCCCACCGTGCCCGCGCGACGCTTCGGGCTTCGGTACTTCTTCGAGACCGAGTCTTGCGCTATAGAAATCTTTCGCAGCCTGCTCGAGCGAACGTGGCACGACCACATTCACATGATGGAAGTTGACAATACCTGCTGACATAGTCAGTCGTCCTTCCGCGCCTCGTCATTGAATCTGGCGGCCGCATCGAATCGATGTTCAGTTTTTTCGGGATTCTGTTCAAGATACTTATTGAACTCCCCCGACTTGTTCTTCGGGATGCTCAGCGACTTCCAATGTGCTGATCTAAAATGCTTGGCCACAAAGACAATCTGGCCGATGTGATGTGCATAATGAGCCAACTGGCGATTGATCGCCTGCACAACTGTGTGCGTCTCCCCACGGATCTTCACCCTGCGTAACAGATCGTCCGGTTGCAAGGCCTCCAGTGTTTCAAAGGTACGTTGCCAGCCCTTTTCCCAATAGTTCCTAATCTCGAACTTGGATGTTTGGGGTTCGATGACAAATTCCATGTCGCGATTGCGATCAAATTTCTCGCCATCGGTAGTCAAAAAATCCGACCACCGCGACAGCATGTTGCCGGCCAGGTGTTTCATAATCACCGCAATGCTGTTTGATTCTTCATCAAGTGTGGTGAAGTATTCTTCGTCCTGCAACTGGTCCAAAGCCTTCTCGGCTAGCTTCTTGTAAGCACGAAAGGTTGTGATTGCGTCGTCGAGATAGTGGTGTCCGAGCTGGTTCATCGTTCGCAACCTATAACTCGTGGAATCCAACGCCTTTGGCGCTCGGTCTAATCTCAATCCTCGCTGAATAGCTGTGGTCAGGTGCCTCCCCGCTGGTTACTAATTCGACACCGTATGGATCGAAGAGGCAACGGCATTCCGCTTCACCGTCCGTTGTTTCCCCGTACGCATGTCCTTAATGGCTACTTCCCCTCGCGCTCTCTCCTCATCGCCGAGCACGACTACCGCTGGAATTCCACGCTCCGAAGCATACTTGAACTGCTTGCCAAGTTTGTCGGCCTCCGGATAAAGATCAACTCGCAATCCCGATGCGCGCAATGCATGGGCGAGGGCCACTGAATCACTAATCGAATCTTCGTTCCAAAGCGTGACCATTACATCGGGGGGCGATGATACCAGCTGGGGCGGAAACATTTCTCGCTCCGTCATAACGACAATAATCCGCTCCACCCCGAGCGAGAAACCGCACGCCGGCACGTCCTGACCAGAAAACATGCCAATAAGATCGTCGTAACGCCCACCGCCGCCAAGGCTGCCAGCCAAATCCTTCACATTGATCTCAATAATTGCTCCTGTGTAATAGGAGAGCCCGCGCGCCAGGCTGGGATCGATCGTGATCCGTTCCGCGATGGCGGACGCTCCCACGTACTCAAGTATCGAACGCAACTCATCAACGCCCTTTGCGCCTTTCTCGTTCGTTCCTCCAAACTCAACCAGCCGGCCCAGAATCGCGGAGTTAAGCCCTTGTCGTTTTGCAACCAGATCGTCACCGACGGCGATGTCCGCCGCGTGCTCAAGCGAAGCCAGTTCGCTGAAGAAATCGAGGAGGCGTTTGCCGACACCTTCGGTTATTCCCCGTTCAGCTAACGCCTTTTCGACGCCTTCGCGCCCGCCTTTATCAAGCTTGTCCAAAGCTACCAACGTTGCTTCGTGATGTTCGAGCGGCACCCCCGCGCGGGCCAGCAGACCAGTTAGCGCTTTGCGGTGATTCAACCTTACGACGAAGTCACTGAAGCCAAGCTTTTTCAGGGCTTCACTTGCCGCCGCAATCAATTCGGTCTCCACTACCATCGAGCGCGAGCCGATAACATCAACATCACACTGATAGAACTCGCGAAACCTTCCGCGCGCAGGCCGGTCAGCCCGCCAAACTGGTTGAATCTGATAGCGCTTAAAAAACTTCGGCAGCTTGTCGCGGTATTCGGCCACTACGCGGGCCAGGGGTACGGTCAGATCGTATCGCAGAGCAAGATCAGCCTCGCCCGAACTTTCATGAACGCCGCGCTTTAGAATCTTGTAGATGAGCTGATTGCCTTCTTCGCCATACTTCCCCAACAGCGTTTCGATATTCTCGGCCGCCGGCGTTTCCAGCGGCTCAAAACCGTAACGCTCGTAGACTTCCTTTATCACGCCAATGACATATTCACGGCGCCGCACATCAGCAGGAAGGAAGTCGCGCATGCCGCGCGGTGGTTGCGTCTTAGACATGGTTTAGAGTTTTGGGTTTCGGATTTCGAGTTAACGGTTCGATTATCCGGTTCAGTGGCAATCTCACTTTTCGTAGTTGATTTGGGCCGCCATTCTTTCCCAACTCGAAACTCTAAACCCGAAACTCGGAACCTTCTTTATACTTCTTTGTGTAAACCACATAGTTTTGCCAAAACATTTCGAGACCGACAACTTCCGCCTCCGTTAGTGGACGCTTTATCCTGGCCGGAACGCCCATCACTAAAGAACGTGGCGGAATGATCGTCTTTGGTGAGAGCAATGAACCCGCAGCTACCAGTGATTGCGCCCCCACCCGGACATCATCAAGAACTGTGGAACCGATACCAATTAAAGAACCGCGCTCGACGTAACATCCATGCAAAGTCACACCGTGCCCTATCGTGACTTCATCTTCCAAAATAGTGGGGTGGGTGCCCGTGCGAGTGTGAATCACGCAGTTATCCTGCACATTTGTGCGGCTTCCGATGCGAATGTAATACATGTCGCCACGCACTACCGCGTTACACCATACGGAAGACTCTTCACCAATGTGAACGTCGCCGATCACCTGCGCACTCAGATCAATATAGGCACTGGGCTCAACCTGAGGATGAACACCGCGGAACGATCTAATCATACTTTTGCGCGCCATAGTAGCACAGCTTTGAATGCCTAAGGCTTAACCACTTAGCCGCGGATTTGCGCGGATTTGCGCGGATAACGCGGATCTGAGAAGGAGTATACAAATATCTAGAGTGTGTTGATGTGCTGTCTTGTTTTCCCTCTGATGCGCGTGTATCTGCGGCTAAATGATTTCGTCTTCCGTTCTTGAGTCTAAGTTCCAAAGCCTCCGAGTGTCGTTTTATCGCGAATGAGGGATCACAGACTGGAGCCTCAGCAAAGTTAACATTGACAGCCGTTAACCGGCGTGAGAAATTGCGCCCGTGACCCACCGCCACCCCAGTAAAATATTCAGGTCCAGAAACGTTGTTTTGTTGATTTTCGGTGCGTCCTTGTTGTTGTTGGACACCGCCTGCGGGGGCGCGCTCTTTAAGGTAAAACCGGTCGTGGAACTGCCACCTCTCACAGGAACGGTGAAGAGCGCAAGTGCTGGCGGCGTCATGTTAAAAGTAGCGCCGCTGCTTACTGACGAAGAAAGCCATGAGTTGTTCGAAGCAAATCTCCCGTTGGCGGGCGTGCTGCCGCTGCGGATAGAGGTCGAACATGAAAGTGGTGTGCCTGTTGACCTCAGGAGCGCCCGGTTTCGCTTGCGCGACGGCGACAGTAAAGAGTGGAGACTGCTCTCTCCCAAACAGGCAATTTCGAGAATCCTGAAAACCAATGACGTCTATGTCTACAATCCCAGTTCACGAAAACAGTTTGAAGTTGAGTTTGCCGCCTACGCACTAGATCTAAAGGCGCCGATGTCATCTACTGACCGGCGGCGCCAAGGCTTTCTTTTCTTTCAAACGCCAACCAAGGAACCGGTGGCCAGCCCGCGCGGACTAATTTTGGTGGGTGAACGACTGCCTCAGCCTGTTGAGATCGTCTTGAACTAGCGCGCATAAAAATACGGACGGCGCATAACTCGCCGTCCGTAGCCTCGACATTAGCGTGTTCGACCAACTCACGTCGAACGTAAGGGGCTTACCGAGGGCCACTCGCTCTGATGGTAAATTCGGTTCCGGTTGTCAGCTCCAGGTCCTCGCGCCCCTGAACGTAAACTGAACCAGCACCGGCCCCGGCACCTAGTACCGCACCGATTGCCGCTCCTTTGCCGCCGCCGGCAATTGCTCCGATGATGGCCCCTAAGGCCGTTCCGATCGCGGCGCGTTGAACGGTGCGTCCGGTCTGATCGTCTTCCCGAACCGATCCCTCGTTATCGACCCGAACTGTTTCGTTCCCAGGCGTGCGAACCGTTTCTACAATCCCAGCGAATCGATAACTTCTGCCATCACGCAGACGAATCGTGTCGAAGTTGAAAGTGATCTCTGAGCGCCCCGTTACTCGTCCACTGCGATTGACGTTCGTCACGTAGCCTTCAATGGTCGCACCGTCATACTGGGTGGGCGAACGAACCGTCATCATAAAGCGCTCATTGTCGCGCGCCGTGCTGGTTGAGAGATTGCTATTTAGAACGGCAACTAGTTGAGTGCCATTTGGGACAACGAACTCGCCGTTAGTGGTTCCCACCTGCTGAGAGTCGGAACTACCAGTGTTCAGATCCAACTGGGCAACGTCGGAGGTTCGATCGTAATAGGATAGGACGGTCACCGGTTGACTAAACTGATCAGAGTAAAGCCGGCGCGTCACAGTCAAGCGACGGCCGCTATCCGTCGGATCGAAAGTGACGGTAAAGTCTTGCGCCCGATCTCCCGTCCTGACGACATTTAACTGATCCCCGGAGAAACTGGCTCGCACACGAACAGTGCGGCCGTTAGGAGTTGTCTCAACTTGATCGCGGCCATCGGCAACAAAACTGATCTTTGGCGCCCGCGACGAGGCTATGGTGACGGTGCTACCGCGCCGTTCAATCGCTATGGTTTCGGGCGAATCAAGTCGTCTAATTAAAGAATCATAGACCGATTGGCGTTGGGAAGCAGGCAAGTTCCGAGTGGCGTTGTCCGCAGCCTGTCTCACATCACCACTGCGCGACGTATCCAGGCGGTAGGTTCCGGTCAATTCGCCGTCGGCGCTATGAATGGGTCCGCCCGGCACAGGTCCGGTGTTCCAGTTCCAGGTAATGTTCGAGGCGCTAGCCAGCTGATCGAGATCCTGCTTCAACATGGTCCAATCGCGCTCGGCGGTGGCATCAAACTCATGATCGACCATTAGTGAATTTAAAACCGCTGCGCGCTCCAACACGTTGCGGGCATCGGATTCCGTGAAACGACGAGTGTTAATCCGGTTCAGTTCGTTAGTCGCCGACTCCAACGCGATCAAGTTCCGGTTGGCTTCAATCTCTTCAGAGGTACCATTTATGCTGCCTCTGTTTAGGGCTAGCCGTAGACTGCGGCTAAACCGGTCGGTGCGATTATCAATCCGCCGGGCCAATTGGCGCATTTGCGCATCGGTCAAACGATAACCGACCCCTGTATGGGTGCCTGTGCCGATGCCGCCGGTACTCCAGCGCCAGTCGTCGATATAATAGGCACGGGCCAACAGATCGAGATCGGATTGCAATAAACGCCAATCTTGGTCAACTCGAGTCTCGAGTCGATTGTTCAATAAGAAGCTATTAATTGACGCAGCCTTTTCCAGGACCGCGCGAGCATCCGCTGAAGTAGATTGTCTGTTTTCAAAACGGGTTTTCAGCTGATCCGTGGCGTACTCGAAGTCCGTAACAAGCCTATTGATCTCGTCTTCCTGGGTTGTGTTATTCAAACGGCTACGGTCGAGCGCGTTCTCCAGCGTTCTGCTAAACGTATCGGAGCGCGTTTCGATGCGTTGGATCAGGTTTCGCATGTTAATGTCGCTGTCACGATACTGGCGCTGCGCCACTACCGAACTCGTAACGCCAATATTAATCAGCGCCAGCAGTATCGCCGCGCTAAATGTCTGATAGATAACTCTCATCTCTCATTCCTCCAGAAATTCTAGTTCAAAGTTACATTCCAACTTTTAGCTCAAACGGTAAATTCCGACAACGAAGCTTCACAACGGGTTAAACCCGTGACTTAGGATTTGGGGCTTTGGATAAGGAGAGTGGGAAATACCCGGGGGTCAAAATCCACTCACTTGGGCTCTATCTCAACGGATGTCGCCAGCTGTGTGCAGGGTTGTATCGGTCGGGGGGTCAAACTGACTTCTAACATCGACACGACGGTTTATTATCGGGCTACCAGGACCCATTTGAGTGGCAAAACTGTCACGAAACTCTTCTGAAGTGCGATATTTGAGCGACCTCTCTCCCGAATGAGCCTACGCGAATTCAAGGTGGATAAGACATGGATGATTTGCTAACTTCTGGGTTTATGAAACTAAAGGTGTCCATCGCTGGAGCCACAGGGTGGGTTGGAAAACCTCTGTGTAAGGCCGTCTCGCAGGCGGAGGATCTAACCCTCGTCGGCGCTGTGTCGCGGAGTTGCAAGGGTAATAACCTTAGAGATGTGATCGGCGATTCACTTCTTGATCTGAAGATCAGTGGCTCAGTCGCTGAGGCCCTTGAGACACCAACTGATGTATTAGTTGATTACACGAAAGCGGACGTCGTGAAAACAAATGTGCTGACTGCAATTGACCGTGGCGTGCATGTTGTTATCGGATCTTCGGGATTAACGGACGACGATTTTGAGGAAGTTAACGATGCCGCTCTGAAGACCAAGGTAGGCGTGATCGCCGCAGGAAATTTCGCTATTACTGCGGTACTGTTACAGCGATTTGCTTGTGAAGCGGCGAAGTATCTTTCTCACTGGGAAATCATCGATTATGCAGCCGCCAGCAAACAAGACGCTCCAAGCGGCACGGCGCGAGAGTTAACATTTCGACTTTCACAGATTAGAGAACCAGACAACACGTCTCCCGTTGAGAAAACGATTGGAGAGAAAGAAAGTCGAGGAGCAACTCTACGGGGCACTCAGATTCATTCGATTCGACTACCTGGTTATGTCATTAGTATTGAGGCAATCTTTGGTGCGAACGATGAGCGGCTATCGATCCGCCACGATGCGGGAAGCGGAGCGGAGCCCTATATTCAGGGCACGCTCCTGGCGATTCGGAAAGTCAGGAATTATTTGGGACTGATCCGTGGTTTGGATAAAATTCTGGATTGATACTACTAAAGTTTTGAGTAGGTAAGTCCGGTCTGGCCTTGATACTTGCCGCCGCGGTCCTCGTAGGATACGTCACACTCTTCGTCTGATTCGAGGAAGATCACCTGACCAATGCCCTCGTTGACGTAGATCCGCAGTGGCAGGTCCGCGAGATTTGCGAGCTCAACTACTAGTCGTCCAACCCATCCAGCTTCCAGTGGTGTGGTATTTACCAGCAGGCCGGCTCGCGCATAGGT
>JACCSP010000326.1 GCA_013812905.1 Pyrinomonadaceae bacterium | reverse complement strand
GCTCTGAACCGTGCAAAGGCAAAAGGAGGCAAAGCCCAGTCCGTAGACAAACTGCGACGGGAGATGGGCCTTGATCCAAAAAAATAGAGTTCGTCAGTCGAAATCCTCAAAGCGATTGGAGATCTTCCAGCCAGAATTTAGGCAAGACTTACAATACTGGGTTCAAACGGACCGAAAAATAGCTTTGCGCGCGTTCGATTTGATGGAGGCGATCATGCGGGATCCTTTCACTGGCATCGGCAAACCGGAACCGCTCAAGTATTTGATGTCCGGGGCGTGGTCTCGTCGTCTTACGGAAGAGCATAGACTGGTTTATCTGGTTAGCGAAGACCGGATAGATTTTCTCCAGGCACGATATCACTATTAATCAGAGGAAGTATTGCTTGATTACGCTCGCCGAATGAACTTCGCAGCAATCCAGCCAAGGAGTACGAGGACCGAAAGAATCGCCCAGCCGTAGCGGTCGCCATAGGAGACCCCCGGAAAGTGGTTACTGATCATGAGGAAGACAACTGGCACGGCCATGAACGTGTTTTGCTTTGACCGCAATTTGGCCTGCGCAGACAACGCCTCGTCAGGCTTTCGTCCCTCCTTGATGGCTGCAATCATTTTCTTTTGAGCCGGCAAGATATGCATCCAGACGTTGGCGGCCATGATTGTGCCAAACATTGCGCCGACGTGGATGTATGCGGCGCGGCCGCTGAAAACGCGCGAAAGTCCGTAGCTAATCCCGACAACCATGAGATAGGCAATAACGGCGAAGGCTTTTTCATTCTTTCCTAACGGCGAGATCATCATCAGGTCGTAAGCCATCCCCCCCCCGATTAGCAACCCGATTCCCAGGGCAACTGCCGCTGGCACACTAATCTCGCTCACATCCGGATCCACAAGTGCGCCGCCGCCAAGGTAGTAAACCAGGACTAAGAGTGACATACCGCTCAGCCAGGTGGTTCCGGCTTCCCATCGAAACCAGTGCAGGTGACGCGAAATGAGATCGGGCACCTTGCGTTTCTCGACTACATAAAAGCCACCGCTATGGACCATCCAAATTTGGGCGGGAGTTCCCGTGTTGACTGCTGCCTTTTCCTCTTCGCTGAGCCGCGCATCCAGCCAGGTGAAGTAGAAGGTCGTGCCCACCCACATGATGCCCGCGAAGACGTGCACCCAGCGCAGGGCCAAGTTGAGCCATTCACTCAGGGTTGGATTAATAATCATTCATTAGTAGCACTGACTTCAGGAGGCTCTGATGAAATGAAACGGTTCAATCACAATATAATCCGGTTTATTTCAACACGGCGGCCTGCGGGCTCAACAAAAGCCGGTGCCAGCGTTGAAAAGTATTAATTGTTTCGGACGTATAGACCCTCACGTAAGCGGTTTGCAGGTAAAGTGTTTCCGGTCTGGGCCATTCCACCTGCACAATGGGGTTGAATGATGGAGGGGGACCTTGCGAGGTCTTGGCAGGCTCACCTTTATCCTTGTTGTCATCGCTCTTCTTCTTGCCGCTCGCATTCTTATCCTCATAAGCAATCGAAGCGGAAATCAGAGCATCGCGTAATGGAATGCGGGCCTGGGTAGGTTTGTTGGTGACAGCATCATATATCGCCACGTTATTCTCAAACGCGGTAGCCACTTTTGACGAGTCGGACGACCAGACGGGCAAGGTCTCGGTTAGCTGATCGTCGAGCAATCGCTCATGGCCATCGATTGCGATGACACGCGGTCTGCCGGCTGGGACCCTGAATGATTTCTCGCGCGCTTCCCATTCGTTTTCCTTGCAGGCCAAGGCGACGAGCGCATGATTGTCAGGAGCCCAGGAATAATAGAAGTAGATCAGACCCTCGCGCGCCGTCAAGGGTCGTAGATCGTAGCCATCCCGGTTGCAGATATAGATTTGTTCGGTGTTGAAGGCGGCTACCTGGGCAAATGCGGGTGCCACGGATGACGCGGGCAGTGGAGACGAATCCGGCTCAGGGGCCAGGTCGATGGGCGGAGTTGGAGTGGGCGCCGGCTTTACACTCTTGTGAGCAATAAAGGTTATGAAGTTGCCATCCGAAGTCCAGGCCACCGTCTCCGGAAAGACGCATGAAAGTGTGGGCGGTATTAAGTTACGAAGAAACCGGCCGTCAATGGCGTAGAGGTCGATGCGAAATGCCGGGCTCGGTTCGTCTTCCGTGCCATAAAGGGCAAGTGCTCGCTGTCCATCAGAAGAAGCAACTGTCCGCAGCAGTGCGTCATCCGGCCGGCGAGCAGTGAAGTCCGCTTGAATCGACGCTAACTTTTCGTTTGATTCCGGAGTTTGAAGCTCGGCCGGAATTCTAATGTCGGCTTCAAAGCGGTAGGCGAGACGTTGCGCGGGAACATCGCGCAAAACGAGAGGACGCACATCCTGTCTGTTGGTGATTGCCTCGCATCCTGCCACGGCGGCGATCAGACTTATAACGATTGTGACTATGAGTGACGACGTGGTGCTATTTCTGGGGCTTCCGGGGATTCTTGTGCCTCCCGCGAATAAGAACGACCCGCAAAAGGGGTGAACCACGTTCTTGCGGCGCGTCATGGTTCGGTCACTGGAGCTTTAGGAAACTGCTTCAAACAGCCGAGATGATATTGAGGCATTGAGAGGATTGTCAACGAAGTATCTTCGAGGTAATGGGTCTGGTTGAACCAGGAGTCAGTTTTAATGTGATGTCAACTACCTCATCCGCGCTAGTTGTTGCGTATTAACCTTAAGGGCATCTGGCCGTAGACAAGCTCGTGCGCAAATGAGGGGCTGAGTGCAAGCAACGCGCGTATGGTATTTCGGGGCGAGAGATGATCTTCGTCACCCTCATCATCCTCAACACAATTGTGCTGGACGGCGCGGGATATTCGTCCGGGAAGAGGACTGTAATCGGGAGTTTCTGAGACAAATGAGCGGGCCGACATTGCTCCCACCAGATCGCAGGTCAACTCTTCGGCTCTTTGTTCGTAGATTCTCATTCCCGTGAGCCGCGATGCCCGGTTGCCAACCAGGCGAAACAACAACCTGAGAGTGTCCCCTTCGCCGTCCGCGATGTGCACCAGTTCATGGGCCAGCACGCTGATCATTGCTTCATCAGATGGCAGACCGGCAAGAAATATTGTGCCGAAAGTGATTGTGCGTGGCCGCCTCAGGAAAACCGAGGCATTGTCGCGCGAGGCCATGTCCGCCTTCACTCTTCTCACTATCTGCACTCGACCAATCGCCCGTCGCATGTTCAGCTTAAAGCTTTTCGTTTGCGGCAACTTGTATTCAATTACCAATTTCTCGATTGAGGAAGTAACCAGATTCCTGGCAACTGGTAACAGGCGTTGAGCCCGCTGGGCCCCGGCCACGGCTTCCGCACTGTAAACCGGTAGCGAAGGACGAGCCTGCATCTCATCGATGGGGTGACTGCCCTTGGGGTCTTTCCTTCGTTCCGTACAAATGACCTCGATTGCCCTCTCCACCAGCTCGCGAGCCGCCGGAGACATGCTTTCAGGCCACGCCTTTGAATGTGAACCTTTTCTTTCCGAAGGTCGCCTTTGAGCTAGGCCACTGCTGCTGAAAACGAGCAGCGAGAAAAGTGTCAGCAGAGCAATGGTTCGCGAAACATAGAGACGAGGATACGCGGAGGTGCGGAAAGGGGGAGATGCGGAGAGCGGGAGACGGAGCGGCGCGGGGGAATTCGAGTATTGGCTTAGAGCTGTGCGTTCAGTTGCTTTGAATTTCATCGTCTCCGAATCCACATGTCGCCGTTTATCCCCATTTCCCTCATCTCCCTGTCTCCCTGTCACCCCAGCCCCGAATCTCCCACTCACCGATCGCTCCAGACGGGTTTGCGTTTTTCCACGAATGCTTTGATGCCCTCGTGGGCGTCTTTCGTCTTCATCAAATCATGCAAGTAGACGTTCTCGACTTCCGCCAGCGCCGAATCGATCGAACGCCCGCGGCCGAGATCGAGGGCCTTTCTGGTCAGTTCGAGACTGGTAGCGGAAAGCTCGCGCAACTTTGAGAGCACCTCGAAAAGTTTAGGCTCAAGCTGATTAACTGGGACCACATGATTGACGAGACCGATCCGGGTCGCTTCCAGAGCGTCAATGAGTTCCCCCGTAAGTATCAAGGCGCGCGCGCGTTTGTCGCCGATAATGCGCGGCAGCAGCACGGCCGCAACAGGCGGAAAAACCCCGAGCTTAATTTCCGGCTGGCCGAAGCGTGACCGTTCTCCCGCAATCACAATGTCACAAGCAGCCACTAGCTCGCACCCGCCTCCCAGCGCCGGATTTTCCACGACGGCAATTGTTGGCCGAGCGATTTGTTCGAGCGTGCGAAAGATCGCATGAAAGGAGTCGAGCATCTGAAAAATGGTTTCTTCCGCATGTTCTTCCACCGCCACGCCGGCGCTGAACGCACGACAATCCTTGTCCGCATCAAACACGATGGCGACGAGCTGACGTTCGTGGCCACACGCAACGAGAGCCTGGTTAATCTCTCGCATCATCGCGATGTTGAAAACATTCAGCGGTGGACGCGCAAAGGTAATGCGCCCGACCCGATCGTTAATATTGAATCTGATGTATTCGTTGCTGGCCATGAGTTATGGCCCTCAGCTGGGCCGACTCATTGTACGTGGTCGCAGATTACAAGTGTGAGTAAATTTCTCCCAAGTAGCGGATCAGTTTGATTCAGAAGCCTCTTTTCCGTGACCTATTTGGCGACACCTAACAATGATTGATAGGTCTGCCGTTGTTCAGCGGTAGGGTGCTCAACCGCCACAATTCGGTAGAGAGCATCGATCGAGCCGCCAAGTTTCACAGGTAAACGGCTAAGGTCGTCAAAACGAAATATGGTTAGATTCGCCAAATCGCCGGGCTTTTTTTCACCTATGCGGGCTTCGAAAAACTCTTTGGTGACGCGCCGGTTGTCCAGGGCCACGATCTGGTCCCCAGAATTCAGTCCCTGCTCATAGGCAGGGGATCCGGCGTATACGCGACTAACCACCAGCCGATCCCCTTCCTGGATCAGATCAGCACCGAGGTATGCTGTTTCAGCAGGCTTCTGAGCGCCTGTCGTATTCAACCGCAAACCCGCCGCGATCAGCGACGCATCGTAATCGAGCTCTTCACGCCCTCGCACATACTTCGCGAAAAACCCTTCCAGGCTCACGCCGGCCATCTGCTCACTCACTTTCTGAAAATCCCTTGGGGTGTAATTGCGATCCTTTTTGTAGAACTCGTCGTAGAGGTGACGCATTACGTCGTCCAGCGATTTTGTGCCTTTGCTGAGTTTGCGTATCTCCAGATCGAGTAGCAATCCAATAATCGCTCCCTTGTCATAATAACTTACTTGAGAGTTTATGGAGTTTGCGTCGCGCCTGTAGTGTTTAATCCAGCTGTCAAAGCTTGCCTCTTCTGCGCTCATCACCTTGCGGCCGGGGGTCTTTTGCAGTTGCTGAAACGACTTGGCTGCCCCGGCGAGAAAATCCTTATCAGTAATGAGGCCTGCGCGTCGCACAATTATGTTCTCGTAGTAACTGGTAATGCCTTCCGCAACCCACAGGAGTTTCGTATAATTCTCTCTTGTATAGTTAAAAGGGCCCAGCGCGTCTGGACGAATACGTTTAACGTTCCACAGATGATAAAACTCGTGCGCCACTAGCGTCAGGAAGTTGCGATAACCTGCCTCCGGTTTGAAATTAAAACGACCAAAGGCAAGCGCGGTTGAGTTGAGGTGCTCGATCCCGTCGTCGGGAGCAGCTCGCAGGTGCAGGATAAAGGTGTAGTCCTTGTAGGGGATTTCTTCACCCATTAGCTCAATTGAAGCTTCGACAATCTTCTGCACGTCGCGCCGCACTCGGTCGGGCTCGTAGTTGCCTTCACCGTCGATCACAATCCGATGGGCAACGCCCTTGACGTCGAATGAAAGCGTTTTGAAGCTGCTGACTTCAACGGGCGAGTCGTAAAGAATGTCGAAGTTGTCGGCGCGGAAAGTGTTTTTCGGGCCGGATGCGGGAGGAAGCCCTGTTGCTACCTTCCATGGTTCAGGCGCAAGGATCTGCAGAGTGGAGGGGGAGTTAAGAAAGCCTTCGAGGTACATCAAGAGCGCCGCATTGTTCCAGAAGGCGTGATCTGAATTAAGTTGATTGGTTCTAGCCGTCAGTTCGTTTGCGTAGACACGATAGGTGGCGCGCCACTCGCGCGACCCGCGGGTCGTGACGCGCCAGGTATTTTTGTTGATCTTTTCCCACGGCAGCGCTCCCCCTTGGACATCGACCGCCATAAAATCCTGAACGTGTCGTTCAAACTCGCGAATCAGGTATGAGCCTGGGGTCCATACCGGCATCACCAGCACTTCTGCCGTCGGCGCCTCAACGCCGGCCTTACGTTTTATCCGCACCTCGACCTCCAGCATGTGAGTATGTGGTTTCGGCATCGAGACTATGAAAGCGATGTCAGGTACGGAAGCCTGGGGTTGCGCGGGTTGGGATGGGGCGGAACCAGCACCAGCGATGATTAGAACTGCCAACTGAAGTATGCCGTAATGTCTTGTCAGCATCGTATTGCACCCTTGGATCAAATGTATCGGTTTGGAGGATGGTACTACGAACAACTAGTCACAGTTTAAGGTAATTTGCCTTTTTCCTACCTGCAAATTTGCCGGCCTTGAGTCGTCAATGAGCGCGACTTTTCTCTAGAGATAACTTAATATCTTGCCTCGCTCTTCAAACAAGCTAGGAAAGGGTAGCTCATGTTCCGCAAACTAATTGCCACTTCACCCTATTGGGTAACTGTTCCGATTCGCCTGGCGCTGGGGGCAGTGATGATTGGCCATGGCGCTCAAAAGGTTCTGGGCAGTTTTGGAGGACCTGGGTTCGAAAAGTTCGTTTCCGGCACGACCCCTTTTGGCTTTATGAAACCCACCTGGCTGTGGCTCGGCGCGGCCGCCCTTGCAGAACTCGTCGGCGGACTTCTTATCGTGCTGGGATTACTGACCCGCGTGGGTGCTTTCTTTGTAGCTTGCACAATGCTTACGGCGGTGGTTGGAGTTCATTGGGGCTTCTTCTTTGCCCCAAAAGGCATGGAGTATGCGCTGACACTCTTGGGGATAGCGCTGGCACTCTTGATTTCCGGAGGCGGCATGGCTTCTGTGGATCTGGCCTTGTCAGGTCGCCCAAGCGGCCGCCGCAGGTAGCAAGAGCTAACTCGTGAATCGTCAATCGTGAATCGTGAATTGTAGGGCCTGTCGATTACCAAGGCACGCAACCTTGACAACGAAATTACTATTTACGATTCACGATTCACTAGCCCCATGAAGCGCTCTCCCCTCGTTGTAATCTTCACCACAGTCTTCATCGACCTGCTGGGGTTCGGCATCGTAATCCCGGTGCTTCCCTTCTACGCCGAAGGCACGCAATTTAATGCCACCCCACGCACGGTAGGTCTACTATTTGCTTCTTACTCGGTGATGCAGATGCTCTTCTCTCCGGTGCTGGGGCGGCTCTCTGACAAGTATGGACGGCGTCCGGTTCTTTTGATATCGATCATAGGCACCGGAATCGGGTTTCTCATCCTTGGATTTGCCACTACGCTTTGGATGCTGTTTCTCGGACGAATTCTCGACGGTATTTCTGGCGGAAATATCTCCACCGCGCAGGCCTACATTGCCGACATCACTACCCAAGAAGATCGCGCCAAGGGTATGGGATTACTCGGCGCAGCATTTGGCCTCGGGTTCATCTTTGGGCCGGCAATTGGCGGCATACTGAGCCGTTGGGGTATTCACGTACCTTTTCTTTTTGCCTCTGGTCTCTGTTTCGCGAACGCCATCCTGCTTTATTTCACTTTGCCGGAGACCGTGACGACGGGTCACCCCGCACGTGTCTCCGCAGCACACGGGCGTGGATTTACGCAACTCCTTGGTTCACTAAAGCAGCCGCGACTGGGCTTCATACTCACGATTTATTTCCTGTTTATCGTCGCTTTTTCGATCATGACGACGTCGTTTTCGCTCTACACGATGTTTCGCTTTGGGTATGACGCCCACCACAACGGCTACCTCTTTGCGTACGTGGGACTCATCGCCGTGATCATTCAGGGCGTACTAATCGGCCGACTAGTAAACCGATTCGGTGAGCTGTGGCTGGTGATCGTGGGCGCGTTGTTTTTCGCGGTCAGCCTTTTCGCAGTGCCCTTCGTGGGACCAAATGGCGGCGGGTTGCTGGCGCTGCTCATCGGCGGCGGGATCTTCTCGCTGGGAAACTCTCTGTCAACGCCGGCTTTGAATAGTTTGGCGTCGAAAACCGTCGGGGCCGCGGAGCAGGGAGGGGTGCTGGGAGTGACTCAGTCAGTTGCAAGCCTGGCGCGGGCGGTCGGTCCCTCGATCGCGGCCCTGTTGATTCACAGCAGGTCGCCGGAAGTTGGCGCCGACGGCGTTTCTCATTTTATGAGCGACCATTCGCTCTTCGTTACCTTCTGGACGGGCTCGGTAATCATGTTTATAGCTTTTCTACTGGCAGTCTATTTCAGGCAAGTGCACGCTTCTGAGTATTCAGAAACCGATGCGGTGACAGCTTGACCACGCGTTTCACGAACTACACAAATCAGCTCAAAAATCTCTCATTTCGTGCGGGTTCGCGGATCGTGTTCGCTGCCTGGGAAATTACGCTGCCTAAATGTAGTCAGAACAATCTGCGAAGGAGATAGAAGATCAAAGTCACGGCGAGGGAAATAATTAGCATCGAAACAATAGGAACATAAACATGAACGCGCTCGCTTTCGTAGCTGATGTCTCCTGGGAGCCGCCCAAACCAGTTAAGTCCTCCCGAATAGATCAGTAAGCCAATCAGAATCAGGCAAGCGCCACCAACAATAACAAGTATTCCCACCCAGCGATTCATTTTTCTTCTAGAGTATTCCTTTCTAAGATTTCTGGACCAAAGGTCGACTACGCGTAATTTCGTCTCGAATGTCTTCAAACGTCAAATCACATAGCTTACCGCCTGTGAATAACTCATTGTTTGTCACTTCCGCTATGGCAAAGGGCGGCTCCGGAAAGCTGGCCAGTTCTGCGTCACTCTCAAAACTGACTTCTGCCAGAACCAGTCCAAAAAGATCGCCTAGAAACATGTCGATTGTAAACTTCCGACCTTCCCAATCGAAAGGATAACGGTTCTTGCGAATCTCATTAGCTTCAAAGACCGACAACACCTGATACTCAGCGGCGTTGAGGTACGTGTTGGTGATGACCGTGTCCGAAAGGTTTCCCGGGTTGGAGGCAAACTTCTGCGTAAACTTCACCGTCCATTTATTGGTCCTGGGGTCTCGCACCTTGCGCAAGCGCAGGCGCGTGCCGGTGATGTAATTGTCAGTGATTTGTACATGAGGATCGGCACGCGTCAGCCCCTCGGGCAGATCCTGCAAAAGGTAGCGCCGCTCGCGCTCGATGCGCGCATACTTGCTCTCCGGCACGATCGTGTTCTGGTCCGTTAATTTAGCGATGCCCATTGGTACCTGGTGTCGGTTACTTTACCTGTAGGCTCGCGGAGAAACAAAGTTACTAACGCGGGCATTGCGGGGCAGGCCCATCCGGGCGCCGGGTGCCAGGTCGCACTTCTGAAACTATCGCCCGCTTGCGGGCGGCAATGGAATTAGAGCCCGCAAAGCGTGGCGAAAGCATAAAGCCTGATGCGTCAGCCCCATGACAAATCGTGGTTGAGTCCTTAGCCCGTTTGCGGGCGGCAATGGCAACGAAAGAGACGTGGTGACATAGCATATCGGTCGAACACGATCCTTAATCCGCTGGCGCCCGCCCGTCGAGGTTCTGAATCCGAATTGAGCGTTTACGCCGGTGGGCTATGGTGCATTAAACC
>JACCSP010000281.1 GCA_013812905.1 Pyrinomonadaceae bacterium | reverse complement strand
ACTAACGCCCATGACATGGTAGGTTTCTTTATTGGCGTGGCTGCAAGAGGAGCTGAGTGCGGCCGCTATCGCTCCCGCTTCTGTAAATGATTGTTGGCTTTCAATTGAAAGTGGTCCACTAACCTTTATGCAGGGTCACACAGTCTTGCTGTTCCGCGCCGGCGTTCACCTTGAATCTATTCTTCACCCTTACTCCCTGGCAGGATCTCGACGAGTTGGCCCACATCAAGGGGCTTTGTCACGTGAGAAAGAAGCCCTCGGCCGCTAGCCTTGGATACCTCCTGCCTCAGCTCTGGCGCTGGTTGCACGGCCCTCCCCTAACCTGCAAGATCGCCGGGAAGATTTGCAAATCCGGGTTTCAGCGCCTTGATGTTATCATCACCGTGGTTCGACGGCGGGAGGCGGTTAAGAATGTCTCAAGAAGCGACTGAAAAAAAGGTAAACACCCGGCTAGAGAGCGATTCCATGGGTGAAATTGAAGTGGTGGCTGATAAGTATTGGGGTGCGCAGACCCAGCGAAGTTTGCTCCACTTCAATATCGGTGACGACCGCATGCCCCGGGAAATGATTCGAGCACTGGGCATTCTCAAAAAAGCTGCCAGCCTCGTAAATGAAAAACTAGGCAAGCTGGCTCCAGAGAAATCAAAGCTAATCGTTCAGGCCGCAGACGAAGTAATTGAAGGAAATCTCGACCAGCATTTTCCCTTGCGCGTCTGGCAAACCGGCAGTGGCACGCAAACAAACATGAACGCCAATGAAGTGATCTCGAATCGTGCGATTGAACTGGCGGGCGGCGTGCTGGGTAGCAAAAAACCAATTCATCCCAACGATGACGTGAATATGTCGCAGTCGTCCAATGATACTTTCCCGACGGCAATGTACATCGCGGCCGCCGAACGGCTTTATCAACTCATTCCCGAAGTACAGAAAGTACACGATGCCATCGGCGCGAAGGCTGGGGAGTTTAAAGACGTCGTAAAAATTGGCCGCACGCATCTCCAGGACGCGACTCCTTTAACCGTGGGCCAGGAGATGTCTGGCTGGGCCAATCTGCTCGCCCGCGATATTGAGCGTTTGCGATCAGTGCTGCCCGGCGTGCTTGACTTGGCAATTGGCGGCACGGCTGTGGGCACCGGCATCAATTCGCATCCTGAATTCGGTGAGCGAGCGGCGCAGAAGATTGCCGAGTTGACTGGTCTGCCGTTCAAATCTCACCCAAATAAATTCGCCGCGCTTTCGGCCCACGACGAACTCGTGTTCGCCAGTGGCGCTTTGAAGACACTTGCCGGGTCGCTGATGAAGATTGCCAACGACATTCGCTGGCTGGCATCTGGTCCGCGTTGCGGTCTGGGCGAACTGACGCTGCCGGAAAATGAACCGGGGTCATCGATCATGCCGGGAAAAGTTAATCCGACGCAAAGCGAAGCCATGACCATGGTCTCCGTGCAGGTCTTTGGCAACGATGCGGCCATAAGCTTCGCCGGCTCTCAGGGTAATTTCGAGTTGAACGTCTTCAAGCCGGTGATGATTCATAACCTGCTGCATTCGATCCGCCTGATTCACGATGCCTGCCATGGGTTTGTCGAGTATTGCATTGCGGGAATGGACCTGAATCGCGAACAGATTGACGAGTACGTTAAGGGTTCGCTGATGCTGGTAACAGCCTTGAATCCTCATATTGGATATGACAAAGCCGCGAAGATCGCTAAGCACGCACACCAAACAAGTACTAGCTTGCGGGTGGCGGCGATCGAGCTTGGGTTCTTGACAGGTGAAGAATTTGATGAGTATGTGAAGCCCGAAGAGATGACCCATCCTTAAGATATTTCTAGACTTTCGATTTGTGATTCTAGAATTACCGGTCCGGGAATCTACTCGCAGGGTCCGAAGAACCGCAATCGCCAATCTAAGATCTAAATAATCCGAAATCTCTAAAAGATCTAAAATCACTTATGTCGGATCGAAATGATCGAGTTAAAGAAAATGTGGCGGGTGCTTACTATGTCGACTCCTCCTGCATAGATTGCGATGTGTGCCGCGACACCGCGCCAGACAATTTCAGGCGTTCTGACCAAAACAGTTATTCCTTTGTCTACAAGCAACCGGAAAACGATGAGGAGCGAGCAGCTTGTGACGAAGCGCTTTCCTGTTGTCCCGTCGAAGCAATAGGGACTGACGGCACTCAGCCGTGAGGCACGAAAACGACCAATTACCTGATTCGCCGAGACGGAATGCTCATGAATAATAGAACTCGTAAGACGGTTTGCCGCTGCTCCACAGTCTGCGGATTTTGGTACGGAAAGAAGCATTGACAGTTGTACCCGCGTGAATCCGTTGCAAAAGAGTACGGAGCGGAGCAAGAAATGGCGCCACCAAACGTTCATTATCTGGCGTTAGTACTTTTCTTTCTCCGACGCAGAATCGATATTGAATTTTCGAAGGAGACGGTGATGATAAGAAAACTATTTACAATTTTTGTAGCTCTCGTGCTAGTTGCGACGCTTGCGACTCAGCATGGCTTGGCCGAGGCTGGCGCAACCCAGAACAGGGTTCGCGGTCGGTTGCAAAAGACTGTCGAACCGGGTGGCTGGCTGATTGTTGCGGATGGGCAAAAATACCTGCTTTTGAACGCGCAACGATTTCAGAATGAGAGTTGGTTTAGAGAGGGAGGTGAGGTTGAGGCGAGTGGCGGCGCGAGGTCGGATGCGATGACCACATACATGGAAGGGACACCGTTTGAGGTGCGGTCGATGCGCCCTTTAGCGCAGGGCCCCGCCGGCGGAAATCAAGCCACAAGCGGAGGCGACACAAGACGGCTTACGCGCGTGACCGTATCGGGCGATTCGATTGTGCAGGCTCAGCCAGACACTGCTCTTATCACGGTCTCAGTGGTGACGCAGAGCAAACGGGCGATTGATGCGCAGCAGGAAAATGCTGCAAAAAGCGATGCCGTAGTGCGAGCGCTCAAGGCTGCGGCTGGTGCCGGCGCCGAGGTCAAAACCAGCGGCTACAGTCTGCAACCGCAGAGAGTTTACCGCGAGAACCAACCGCCCACGATTACCGGCTACGAGGCGCGTAACTCCGTGACCGTGACCTTGAGTGACCTGACTAAGGTAGGCGCCGTAATTGATGCCACAGCGATGGCCGGTGCAAACGACATCGCTGGAATTTCATTTACACTGCGGCGAGATCGGCCCGCACGAGACGAGGCTCTGGCCCAGGCGACCCGGGAGGCAATGGGCAAGGTGCGCGTGATCGCGGAAGCACTCGCCGGCCGACTGGTGCGAATAGTTGAAGTGCAGGAAGAGGGAACGATGAGACCGCCGGTTCCTGTCTATGACAAAATGGAGATGACCCGGGTGGCCGCAGCTCAAACGCCAATTGAAGTGGGTTCGCTGGAGGTTACGTCGCGGGTGCTGTTGATTGCCGAGATCGATGGCGGATGAAACGGGAGAGACGGAGATACGCGCATTTTGCGAGTAACCTTCCAGGGAGTTAGGATTCCGCATTCAACTTCCCAATGACAAACTTGAAGTGATAACGATTTAATCTCTAGCGAGAGTTAAAGAACAAACTTCCTAAAACCTCCCAAAGACTTAGTTTCACACTGTGAACCGGTTGGCCCGCTTGTCAACGACGCCGCTGCCCCTTTTCACCTGTCCAATTTTCACTTAAGCTTCAGTCATGCCCAACCCAAATCCCGTGTTTCATCTGATGGCCATTCGTAGTCAGGTGAGGCCATCCGGACGACTTTGGAATCCTGCGGCTGACGTTTATCACGCCGGAGATGGCTGGATGGTGAAGCTAGATTTGGCGGGCGTTTCTGCCGATGATCTGGAAATGGTCCTTTCCGAATCACATCTAATAGTTCGAGGCTGCCGCCGCGATACTTTCTATCGAGAAGGTTACACATATCAACAGATGGAGATCACTTACAGCCGTTTTGAAAAACAGATTGAATTTCCTTGTTCGATAGATACGGATTCTCTCACACACGACTATCGCGACGGTTTCTTAATAATTAATATGCGTTGTAAGTAAGGTATCAAGGTCGATTAATAAGAATGTCCGAGAATTCGGAAAAACCAGACACCGGCGCGCAAACTCCGCCAGCCAGGGTGCAGAGCGAGGTTAGAGAAGCCACCGAGCCATCTGCATCTAACGAGAGGCCCGGTCAGCCATTCGAGCTAGCCGTCCTAGCACTGCAGAACACAACTCTCTTTCCCGAAACGGTAGTTCCACTCGCGGTGGGCCGGCAGCGTTCGGTGGCTGCTGTCGAAGCCGCCCTCGCGACTCCGGAGAAGTTGATTGCCTGTATCACCGTTCGACCGGAAAGTACTGCCGGAGCAGACGCGACACCCAGCGAACTGTACAGTGTCGGCACCCTCGTAATGATTAAACGAATGGAACGGCTTGACGACACAATGCACATCATCGCGCAAGGGACTGAGCGTATAAAGGTGCTCGACTGGAAACAGCAGGAGCCCTTGCGTGCGGTGGTTCAGATCCTGCCGGAGCCGCGGATCGTCGATCCCGAAGAGGTGGAAGCTACCAAGCGCAATGTGCAGGCAATGATTCAACAGGCTCTGGCCTTGCTGCCCGGCGTTCCACCCGAAGTGAGAGTGGCGATCCTGGGTTCGGTTGAACCCGTGCGCCTGGCCTATTTCCTGGGATCAATTCTCAACCTCGGACTAGAGCAAGAGCAAAAGATGCTAGAAGCGGAAACTGCCGACGAGCTGCTCCACCTGGCGCACGTGTACCTTGCGCGCGAGTTGGAGATCATTCAGCTGCGTTCGAAGATCACTTCCGAAGCTCAATCGGAGATGGACAAGGCCCAGAGGGATTACGTTCTGCGGCAGCAGATGAAGGCGATTCAGAAAGAGCTGGGTGAGGATGAAACTGGTGAGCGCGCCGAAGCTGAAATGCTGCGCGAACGGCTGACGGCCGCCGACTTGCCGGAGGACGTGAGGAAGGAATCCGAACGCGAGCTAAAGCGGCTGGAAAGACTGCCCGCGGCGGCACCGGACTACCACGTCATCCGCACCTACCTCGACTACGTTCTCGAATTGCCCTGGCGGAAGTCGTCTGAAGACAAGCTCGATCTGATTGAAGCCCGCCAGATCCTCGATGAGGATCACTATGGCCTGGAAGACGTGAAGGAACGCATCCTCGAGTTCCTGGCGGTGATCAAGCTTCGACCCGACACCAAGAGTCCCATTCTGTGTTTCGTGGGACCACCCGGAGTCGGCAAGACATCATTGGGCCGTTCGATCGCCCGCGCGTTGGGTCGGCAGTTTGAGCGACTGTCGCTCGGTGGTATGCGCGACGAAGCAGAACTTCGAGGACATCGCCGCACCTATATCGGCTCGATGCCGGGACGAATTATCCAATCGATCCGACGCGCAGGTGTGAATAATCCCGTGGTAATGCTGGATGAGATTGATAAGCTGGGCAACGACTTCCGCGGCGATCCGGCCTCGGCGTTGCTGGAGATTCTCGACCCGCAACAGAATAATACCTTCCGCGATCACTATCTCGATCTGCCGTTCGATTTGTCAAAGGTCTTCTTTATCGCGACCGCCAACCAGATGGGTCCGATTGCCCCGCCGCTTAGAGATCGTATGGAAGTCATCAATCTGGCCGGCTATAGCGACCCCGAGAAGCTGCAGATTGCGCGGCGGTATCTGATTCCCCGCCAGATTAAGGAGAATGGACTGAATGAGGCTCAGTTGATCATTGCGGATGAGGCAATTGAGTTGATCGCTGCTCGCTACACGCGCGAAGCTGGCGTGCGGCAGCTCGAACGGAACATTGGAAGCATCGCGCGCAAGGTCGCCCTGAAGATTGCCCAAGGGCAGGTTGAATCAGTTACCATCGCCCCCCCCGACATTAAAGACTACCAGGGCGCGCCGAAATTCTATCCCGAGCAGGCCCGCAAAGAATTGCCCGCCGGCGTAGCGACAGGAATGGCTTGGACCGAAATGGGCGGCGAGGTGCTCTTCATTGAAGCCACCCTCCTGCCCGGCGGCAAAGGCTTAACAATTACCGGTCAGCTTGGTGAAGTGATGCAGGAGTCGGCGCGGGCAGCGCAATCGTATCTTTGGTCACACGCCGCTGAGTTTGGCATCAGTGCCGAGATGTTCAGGGATTATGGCGTCCACCTGCATGTTCCGGCCGGCGCCATTCCGAAGGATGGACCGAGTGCGGGGGTGTCGATAACCGCGGCGTTGGCGTCGCTCTACACGGGGCGCCGAGTGCGGCCTGATACGGCAATGACCGGGGAAATCACTTTGTCAGGTCTCGTATTTCCGGTGGGAGGAATCAAGGAAAAGGTGCTAGCAGCTCACCGTGCCGGCATTCGCCGTATCATTCTGCCATTGCGTAATGAACCTGATGTCGAAGAGATACCCGAAGATGTGAATAAGGAATTGCAAATCGCTTTTATTTCACGGATCAATGAGGTAGTTGACGTGGCGTTAGAGATGCTGGTCTCCAATCCCCCGCCGCCCGTCCCGCTGGGACGAGATCATGCCGCTAGCCAGCCTGCTTCCGAAACCGTGGCGGTGCGAGAGGTTTAGAATTACGATTCACGAGGGGTTGGCCGGCCAGCGCCAAAGCGGCACACCGAGCGTGCGCGCCCGAGCGCTGGGTATGGCCGATCTGCGGGCACGCTCCCCGAGCACCACCCTGGTGAGTGTTGAGCGGCGGCAACAGGTGACCCGGGACCACGTTGAAGACTCCGCGCCTCGTGCTGCTAAATGCCAGGTAGAAAAGGTTAACGGAGAGCCTGAGGGACGTTTTGCGGATCAACGGAACCAGGATGGAGGCTCCTTCGCGAGATCCGATCAAAAACGACGGCGCCGCCGCTCGCGTCCTCGCAGGGCTGCCGGAAATAGTTCCTTCACCTGAATCACGTTCACCCGCTGGTCGCCATAATGGAAGATTCCGCCCACCACGCGGATGAGTGTTTCTAATGGTGGCTGGATATCTCTTGGCGCCAAATCGAGCGTCTCGCCTGTGTTTTCAACTGCCAGAGCAATTTGCTCGTCTCCACGCAGAGCAACCTGGATCTCGAACGGGAACCCAAGAGGGGTACTCGTTTCACCAAATAAATAAAGCGGATCCAGAACTGTTAAAATGCGGCCTTGAATTGAAACCACGCCCAGCACGGCCAGCGGCGCATGAGGCAGCGGCGTTGGCCGGCGCCATTCGGCAATCGTGGCAATCTCATCCTCGAAGATACCGAGCACAAGGGACCCCACAGACAGTAGTTGCAATTTGCGCGTGGTCTCAGGTTGGCGCTCGCGTGAGGGATCATCCCGGAATGACCCTGCTTCTCTGGTGTCGTTCAAAGGCGGATGTTGTCCGCTGAGCATTTGATCATTCATCGACTTGTAGTTAGTCCACCCCTACTCAACGCATTATAGCCCGAGGGATCGGCAACCCACGTCTCGGAACGGTATTGGTGCAAACTGACTTATGCCGAAGATGTCACTCAACTAGGGAACCGCAAGCGGTAACGACCGGATCATAGGTTCACCCTGGCAATCTGAACCCTGACAAGCTGACTTGAGTGCTCGGATCCGGCGCTACGGATCGGGGTTCCGGACCAGCCACGTTTGGCCATTCTGGCAACTACGCCTAGCGCGCGATAGAATGACGACTTCTTATCATGATACGAGGCCGAAAGGATTGGTTCCATGGATGAATTCGACCATTACCGGGCGGAAATGAATGAGAAGTTACTGGGTAGTAACCATCTAGGCATCAAACGGTTTTTTGCTCTCGACACACAGGCGTATGAAGACGGCGCTCTCGACAAACGAACGAAGGAGTTGTTGGGACTGGTTGCCTCAACGGTTCTGCGCTGTGATGACTGTATCACTTACCACATCAAACAGTGCGCTAATGCAGGAGTGACTCGACTACAGTTCCTTGACGCCTTTAATGTGGCACTTGTAGTTGGTGGTTCGATAACGATTCCCCACCTGCGGCGCGCAATCGACCGGCTTGACCAGGTTCTCGACAACCTGGCTCCCAGGCCGATATCTCCGCACGAACACGAATGATGGGAAGTTCATGTGATAGCCACCGCTCTACCTCAAGTTCGTTCAGGAAAGACAGTCTCTGGATAGGAAGGGCGGCCTGCCCCCGCTCGGGCTTAAGCGGCATAAACCCGTATGTAAACGCCTTCCGACAGGATGTGTTTTACATTGAATGGTTAAGGCTCACGCGGAATGCCTGAAAACCAAATCAGTTCTGCCGTGCGTAATTTCAGCGATCTCCCAGGAGGCAGATTGAGAACAATTTTTACAAAAAGCTCGAAATTTGCGGTTGGCCTTGTGATCTTACTATCGGCTATCGTAGTGCTTTCAGCTCAATCTCTCACTATTAAGAAAGGCGTTCTTATGTCTGCACAACAGGGGGTCCGCGTGCGCGCGCCCGAGATTACAGGGGGCCGTGGATGGCTCAATACAGATAGACCGCTTTCGCTGGCTGCACTAAGAGGCAAGGTAGTGCTGCTGGACTTCTGGACCTATGGCTGCATCAACTGCATTCACATTATTCCAGATTTAAAGCGGCTCGAGGAGAAGTATGCGAACCAGCTGGTAGTTATCGGTGTGCATTCCGCAAAATTCGAAAACGAGAAAGAGACGGAAAATATTCGTCGCATAATTCTGCGTTACGAAATTGAGCATCCAGTCTACAACGATGCGGAGTTTAAGGTGTGGCAAAGCTACGGCGTCCGCGCCTGGCCTACTCAAATCTTAATCGACCCGGCTGGTTACGTGATTGGAGCCATCTCCGGCGAGGGTAACTACGGTGCTATTGACACGGCCATTGGAAGAGCTATAGACAGCTTTCGCAAGCGCGGCGAGCTGAATGAACAGCCCCTTAAACTCACTTTGGAACGCGCCAAGGTTGGAAACCTGCCGCTTGCCTTTCCAGGTAAGGTTCTCGCAGATGCAAAAGGTGATCGGCTGTTCATTGCTGATTCAAATCACAACCGCATCGTGATCACAAAACTCGACGGCACGCTCGTGGAAACGATCGGCACCGGAGAGCGGGGATTGGCGGATGGTGCATTCGATAAATCCAACTTCTACCGACCGCAGGGGATGGCCCTGGATAGCGACAACCTCTACATAGCTGATACGGAAAACCATCTCATTCGCCGCGCGAATCTAAAAGCACGAACAGTGAGGACTATCGCCGGCACAGGAAAGCAGTCGCACGATTACTTCAAGCAAGGGCCGTCGCGCGAGGTTGGTCTGAATTCTCCCTGGGATCTTCAGCTCGCTGGGAGCTCTCTCTACATTGCGATGGCCGGCCCGCATCAAATCTGGAAGCTTGATCTCGAACAAGAGGCGGTATCCACGTTTGCCGGCTCCGGTCGCGAAGCTCGCCTCGATGGTTCACTGCTTGAGGCCGGCTTTGCACAGCCGTCCGGGTTAGCCACCGATGGCAAGAGTCTCTTTGTAGCCGACAGCGAGTCGAACATTATCCGGGCCATCGACTTTACCACCGGGCAAGTCAGCACCGTCGCCGGTGGTAACCTTTTTGAATTTGGTGACGTCGATGGACAAGGTGACGACGTTCGCTTGCAACATCCCCTCGGCATCGTTGCGCTTGAAGGCAAGGTGCTGATCGCTGACACTTACAATCACAAGATCAAACAACTTGATCCTGCAGCGCGCTCGGTCAAGACACTGTTCGGGACCGGCAAGCCTGGGCAAACCGACGGCCCTTCACCCTCTCTCTACGAACCTGGTGGTCTAAGTGTCGCCAACAATAAGCTTTACGTTGCGGATACAAACAACCATGCAGTCCGAGTCATCGACCTAAAAACGAGGGAAATATCGACTCTTCATATCAAAGGCCTGGAACCGCCCGCGGTCCTGACAACAGTTGCAGCGATGGATTCCGAAACCGGGCCAAATTCGGAGGCTGTGATATTGGCGTCGCAGCGCTTGCGCGCAAACCGGGACGGTACTGTTGTGGTCCAAGTAGATTTGCCGGAGGGTTATCACCTAAATCCCATGGCGCCGCAGCGCTACAGAGTCTCCGTTGAAAGTGGCGACCCACAAGTCGGGCTGGTCTCTTCCACTGTAACCGGATCCAGCGGACGCGATAAAGAGGTAAAAGAAACATCGAAGAATCTTCGTCTCCCTCTGCGTGTTCCGTTTCGCGCGCATGAGGCGGGGAAAGCTGAACTACGCGTCCAACTCACGCTCTTCTACTGCCGGGAAGACAACACTGGCACCTGCCGCATCAAGACCCTGGTCTGGCGCGCACCTATCGAAGTCGTGACCGATACGGCGGCGCTTTCCAACGAGATAAAAATTCAGGGAAGACTCACAGCTAATTAAACGGTTGCAGGTGGAAGTTATATTTGGTGCGTAGCGCGCTTCGTCGCTGTCATTCACACTGCGGCTTTAGGGTCAAAGCTGGATAGCTAGCTTGCTCAGGCAACCGTCCTGCGCGTAATATCGTGGCTCCCCTAACGAGTGAAAACATTGGCTGATCAATCAGGAGTTGAAGTTGTGCCTGACAAACCGTTTTTGACAGACATCAAGACGTTACGCGAGCGGGCGCGCCAACACATCGAGAGGGGCGCTGTAACTGAGGGTTATCGTGCCGATAGAGAGACTGTAGTCAAACTGTTGAATGAGGCCCTCGCCACGGAGATCGTTTGCGTGTTGCGATACAAACGGCATTATTTCATGGCCTCAGGGATTCACGCCGAGGGCGTGGCTGCGGAGTTTCTCCAGCACGCCAACGAGGAGCAGGGACACGCAGACCTTATTGGACATCGGATCGTGCAGTTGGGGGGTGAGCCAGACCTCAACCCGGAGGGTTTGTTAACCCGGAGTCATGCCGAATATGTCGAAGGCCAAAATCTCCTGGATATGATCAAGGAAGATCTGGTTGCTGAGCGTATCGCTATTGACAGCTATCGGGAAATGATCAATTACCTCGGCAATGACGATTCCACCACCAGAAGGATGTTGGAAGGCATTCTCGCAATGGAAGAGGAACATGCCGATGATCTGGTAAGTCTCCTGGCGGAAATAAGTCACTAGCCAAATCTGACAGCGCGCCTAGCACTGCGTGATGAGCTAAATCTTCTTTACCAGATTCTTGAGCGTGATGCTTTTGTTTGAAGCATCACGCTCGTCAGCGTTTAACCACTTGAACGAAACAAAAACAGCCAGGATAAACGAAGCCAGGCCCAGCATGTGTCGCGGCTGCGGCGCGATTGTAGGCGCCGGCCAAACTACCTGTGCAGTCTGCGGCGCTTCGATCACCAGTCCAAGTGCTGCGTCACGGCCGGTCGCAGACCGCGAGACGATACGTTTTGCGCGGGCCGTTTTAGATCGTCCTTACAAGTTCACCATTATTCTGCTGGTCGCAAACTTTTTCGTTTTCCTGCTTATGTGGCAGTCAAGCGGGATGACTTCCGCTGGTCTTTGGGAGTTTTCCGAACCGGTGCTGATAGCTTACGGCGCCAAGCTTAACCAGCTCATTAATGAACAGCATCAATGGTGGCGTTTTGTTACTCCAATGTTCGTGCACGTCAATCTGCTTCACTTGCTGGTGAACATGTACAGTCTTTGGGTTGTCGGCCCATATGTAGAGAAACTCTATGGGTCAGCAAAGTTTGTCGTGTTCTGGGTAGTTACCGGCATGGCGGGGGTGGTCGCTAGTTATCTGACGGTGCGTGGTCCACACACGCAGTTGGGTAGTCTGGGTCGTTTTATTTTCAAGACAAACGACTTTCCCTCGGCGGGAGCCTCGGGCGCACTTTTTGGGTTGGTGGGGGTTCTTTTTGTTTTTGGGATCAAATTCCGTCATGAACTGCCGGAAGGGTTCAAAAGGGCTTTTGGCACGGGTATGCTGCCGATCATCGTTATGAATCTTTTCATTGGATACCTGGGCCGCGGCCTGATTGATAATGCGGCACATCTTGGTGGATTGGTCGCAGGGGCAGCGCTGGCGCTGGTGGTGGAATATCGCAGGCCCGGTGAGAGAACCGGCGTCGCTACCACTTGGCACATCCTGCGAGTTGGTGCGCTAACGCTGGTGGCGGTCAGCTTCCTGAAAGTGGCCCAGCACTTCGATCGGTTGCCGCTCTCGGCAGGAGATGCCACGATTCGGAACTCAAGTGGCACAGGGGCCTCCTTCGTAGTTTTTGCAAAGACAATGAATGAGGCGCAGGAGACGTTTTATGAAGCCATGGAGGGAGACTCGAGTGGCGTTGATGCTGCGATCAAGAGTCTCGAATCTGTTCCGCATTTTGATCAGGAGTCGGCCCAGTTGACGGAAAGACTAAAAGCTCTTCTGAACTATGTGAAAGAAGTTCACGGGCCACCGGCCGCATCACCATCCCACCCACCAACGACTGACCCGCGCAAACTGCAAGAGGAACAGAAGGAGTTGATACAGGGTTTCGGTTCGTGGTCGAAAGATTACAATCGGTGGCTGAAGACGACCGGAAAGACGTTCGGTGGTTTGATAGATGTGACTACACCGCAAACGCCGGACGACTCCACGCAATAATTCCAACGCATACACAGAGGAGATGAGCAGAGGATGGAAATCAAGAAAGTAGGTGTGCTGGGCTGTGGATTGATGGGCTCGGGTATCGCTCAAGTTGCAGCAAGCGCAGGTTTTGAAACGGTTGTGCGCGAAGTATCTGACGATTTAATCAAGAAGGGATTTGCAGGTATCGAGAAGTCGCTGACTAAGTTCGCAGAAAAGGGCAGGATCAGCGCGGAACAGCAAAAAGAAACTCGCGACCGCCTCTTTGGCACTACTTCTTTTGAGGATCTTTCTGACTGCGACATTATCATTGAAGCGATCATCGAAAATCTTGAAGAGAAGCGCAAAACCTACGAGCAGCTTGACAAGCTGTGTAAGCCTGAGACGATCTTCGCTTCCAACACTTCGTCAATTTCGATTACCGAGATGATGGCGACGACTTCTCCAGCCCGGCAACAGCGCTTTATCGGACTCCATTTCTTTAATCCCGTTCCGCTCATGAAGCTGGTTGAGGTCGTGCGCACGATTCTGACTGATGAAGCGCTCTACGAGGTGGGCATTGAGTTTGCCAGGCGTTTGGGGAAAGTGCCGGTGCGCGCCGGAGACAAATCTGGATTCATCGTGAATCGTCTATTGGTGCCTTACATGCTCGACGCTATCCGCGCTTTGGAAGAAGGTGTAGGCTCGATTGAAGACATTGATATCTCGATGAAGCTGGGCCTCGGTTATCCGATGGGACCTTTTACCCTTGGCGACTTTGTGGGATTGGATACGACTTACTACATAGCCGAAATCATGTTTGGTGAGTTTCGCGAAAAGCGGTTTGCGCCGCCGCCATTACTAAAGCGAATGGTAATGGCCGGATTATACGGGCGGAAGTCAGGACGAGGGTTCTACGACTACACCAAGGATCCGAAGAATCCCACGCCGATGAGCCTGGTGTGAAGTTTCGATCCCGGGTTCAAGTTTCGCGTTGCCGATCCAGAATGAGCGGCAGCCCTTAGACTTAGCTCGAAACTCGGGACTCGAAAACTCAAAACAGAATGTCTTTAATCCTCCTCGAAAGACGCGATACGATTGCAATCGTTCGACTGAGTCGAGGCAGAACTCTTTCGCAAGTCTGTTTGCCACCAAGGACATGCGCCAAGGCACACGTGCCTTTCTGGAAAAGCGCACACCCGTCTTTAAAGGAACCTGATCATATGGCAATAGTGCCAGCTGATAGACCCCAAGCCTCCATTGGTGGCTAAGTGAAGGTCAGGTCGCTTTATAACTATCCCTGTCACACCGCGGCTTTACCCTGGTGTCAAAGCGAGCTCC
>JACCSP010000280.1 GCA_013812905.1 Pyrinomonadaceae bacterium | reverse complement strand
CCTTTCTGGAAGTGGGAAACGCCGGTTCCAGAAAGTCAAACTGCCGAATCGAGGGCTCCGCGTTCCGGGCTGCTTGGGTATTATTATGCGCGGCACCGTTGTAGCAGGCGGGCGGGCCAACTGACCCTGTTACCCGTTTTGACCCTTAGCGCTGGGGCCGCTCAGCCACTCTTAAAAGATCTTAATAGCCTCAACTTAACGGCTGACAAAGGACATTATGCGGCGGGGAGCTGATGGCAGAATAAGTGGAAATCTGATCACCTCGACCCATTGCCCACGAATGTCCTCGCTTGCTGGTATCGGAGGTGGAAAGTTACGATGCCCTGATGAAACGCAAGGGTTTAGTCCTAGCTATCGGTTTCATAGTCATTATAGTCGTTGCTGCCTGGCTGTGGCGGAGCCGTCCGCAAAGCAGCGATATGGCCACCTACGCTCCCGCTGATTCTCTTGTATACCTTGAATGCAATAGCCTTCTCGACGTTTTGCAAGGCATCGCCAGCACTGACGCCTGGAAGGAGTTAAGCCCCTTGTTGGGAACAAGTGCCCCTCAACCTCCCAACCGTGGCTTAACACGCCTTATCTCGTGGACGGGTTTAGGCCCCACGAGAACTGTTATTCTCTCGCGTGCTCAGTTGGCCACCGTGATACTTGATCTTGGGGCAAAAGAAAAAGGCGAAACTTTAACCATCAAACCTGAGGCCGCGATACTGATTGAAACGCATACCGCTGAGCGCCGGATACGTCGGACCGTCGAAGACGCTCTCGAGCTGTTTGCGGAAAAGGCATACCACCAGCTGACATTTCAAAGGATTGATGTTGGGGGCTCTGAGTTTTTGGTGTGGAGCTCCGCCACCAGCGAACGCCAAATCGTCGCCACGATCGACGGGACTCTTGTAATTGTCGGAAACAGCGAACGTGCCGTAAAGACGTGCTTGGAGGTCCGCCGAGGTCAACGACCCAGCCTTAAAGGTCACCCAGAAATGCAGCGGATGCGCCTCCACCTGGCAGCGGCCAACACCTTAGCCTTTGGTTTCATCTCCTCTTCGAACGCGGCGCGACTTTTCTCCTTAAGCGCACCGCTGCTTTTCGGCCGTGCACCTGGAGACGCGCGATTCGATCAAATTATCGGGACCAGCGCATCGAGGTTGTTGGCGGGAGTCGGCTGGAGTTCGCGGGTGTCCTCGGGAGGGATCGAAGACCACTATTTGTTTTCGCTTCAATCGACACTTGTCTCTCGTCTGCAAGAGCACTTCCGACCGACAAATACTCCGATCCGAGTCTTGGATATGTTGCCCCGCGAGATCCACTCCGTGTCGGTCTACAGGTTCGAGAATCCGGTCGCAACGTGGCAATTGCTTGAAACAACACTTTCATCTCAGCTCGACGCTTTATCGGCGATGCTGGTTAATTCCCTCCTGAAGTCCGCCCTGACGTCTTACGGAATCGATGACGTCGAGAGGTTCCTCACACTTATCGGTCCTGAACTGAGCACTGTGCGTTTGACGCGAGAATCCGAGCAATCAACGCTTGTTGCTTGGGTTCGTGACGAAGCGGCACTACGGAAACTACTGCTGGGACCCGGCGGAAACAATATAAAGCCCAACTTTATAGGAGAAACCGAACTGATTGAGATTCCCGAGAAAATGATCGCGGTGAGTTTTCTCAAAGCCACGGTTCTGATCGGTCCACCAAGGGATCTGCAACTGTATTTGAAGGCTACGACGGGTAACCGCGCAACGCCTGACCGGATCAAATCATTAGAACACTTCTCCAGTCGCTCCAACTCAGCAAGTGTAGTGACTTACACGCGAGAGACCGACCGCGTCTTGAACTTCCTCCGAGCCATTTCTCGAGCAAGCGGCGGCGCGACATCAGCTCACGAAGCCACCGAGCTCTCGAGCAAGATTGAACAATTACCCTACTCCGCAACTGAAACCACGCTTGGTGCTCAGGGTCTAGAGAGAATAACGCGCTCATCTTTTGGGCAATTTGCAACTCTTGTGCCGCTGCTATTCCCGGAGCGATGAATTCGGTTTCCAACAAAACATCTCAGTTCATAACCAGACTAAATCCCGTAGCTTTGATGACTTCGTCCAACCTGAAAATGTTAATTGGAACCGGGAACCGAGGAAAGGTCACGGAAATCAAACACGTCTTGAAAGATCTACCTCTGAAACTCCACATCATCTCCGATTTCCCGGGCATCCGCCCACCTGATGAATCCGGAAAGTTTTATGCAGAGAATGCAATTATCAAGGCCCGGTCTTATGCAACCCAAACTGGACTCTGGACTCTGGCGGACGACTCAGGACTGGAGGTAGCTTCTCTGAAGGGATTGCCGGGCCTGCGTTCAGCGCGTTTCGGCGGAGACGGACTTTCCGACGCCGACAGGACAAGCCTGCTGCTTTCGGAACTTTTGGCGGTTGACGGCGACGAACATTCTGCATGCTTTATTTGTGCTGTGGCGATAGTTAGACCACCTGGCGAGATAATGAACGTGGCCCACGGCGCGTGTCAGGGAAATATAGCCAAGACGCCCTCGGGTCATGAGGGGTTTGGGTATGATCCTGTCTTTATTCCAAGCGGTTACAGAATGACGTTCGCAGAGATGCCGTTGCTATTAAAAAACAAAATCAGTCACCGAGGGAAAGCACTGGCCGCAACTCGAGAATTTCTGGCCCGGTTTTTCATCGACGCTTGACCGCTGGTCTAGCTGGCTCTTAGAATGCCTCGACCTGTCCAGGTCGAAGCTGCAGGTTTGCGGGGCGTAGCACAGCCTGGTAGTGCGCTCGGTTTGGGACCGAGAGGTCG
>JACCSP010000265.1 GCA_013812905.1 Pyrinomonadaceae bacterium | reverse complement strand
GATCAGCACTCTAGCTTCAATAATGAACCTGCGATTAAGCCGATTTGAGGTTATGATCCGGTCGCTACCGCTCGCGGTTCCGTAGTGAGCGACGACATTGCCTTCGCTTAATATCATGAAAGCCATTCAAGTTTCCAAAGTCGGTGGTTCCGAGGTTCTTGAGTTCATCGATATTCCTGCACCCGAGCCTAAGCCAAATGAAGCGTTGGTTCAGATCAAAGCGGCAGGCGTGAATTTTATTGACGTCTACTACCGCGAGGGGCGGTATCCTGCACCATTACCATTCATCCCTGGGCAGGAAGGTGCGGGTGTTGTAACCAGGATCGGTTCAGAAGTTTCCCATGTGCAGCCGGGCAACCGCGTGGCGTATACGGGAGTGCTGGGAAGTTATGCCGAGTTTGCGGCGGTGCCTGCCGATCGTCTCATTCACATACCTGAAAAACTGGATTTCAACCAAGCGGCCGCTGCCATGCTGCAGGGCATGACGGCACACTACCTGAGCCATAGCACCTTTTCGATAAAGCGGGGACAGACGGTCCTGATTCATGCTGCTGCGGGCGGTGTGGGTATGTTGCTGGTCCAGATTGCGAAGAAGCTGGGCGCTCGCGTGATTGGCACCGCAGGTTCAGATGAGAAGGCGAAACTGGCGCGCGATGCCGGGGCCGATGAGTTGATCATCTATACGAAGCAAGATTTTGAAAAAGAAACCCTGCGCCTCACCAACGATAAAGGTGTGGATGTCGTTTATGACGGCGTGGGAAAGACCACGTTTGAAAAGGATCTCAAAGTCCTACGGCCGCGCGGCTATTTGGTTCTCTTCGGTGGCGCGAGTGGAGCCGTGCCTCCCTTTGATCTCATGCTACTGACCAAACATGGGTCGCTGTTTATCGCGCGGCCAAGCCTGCACCACCACATCGGCACCCGCGCGGAACTGGAGGAGCGTTCTACTGATGTCTTGCAGATGATTGCCTCAGGCCATCTGAAACTCCGAATACACAAAGCCTACCCGCTATCTCAAGCCCAGGAAGCGCACCGTGATCTGGAGGGCAGAAAGACAAGCGGGAAGTTATTGTTGATTCCGTAATCTCTTCCATTTACGATTCACGATTTTCGATTTACGATACGCCCATGATTAATCTCAAAGTTAACGGCAAGCAGCTCAACGTCGACGTCGATCCCGACACGCCTCTACTCTGGGTGCTCCGGGAAACGTTGGAACTGACCGGAACCAAATACGGTTGCGGTATGGCACTCTGCGGTGCCTGCACGGTACATCTCAACGGAGAAGCGATTCGTTCGTGTGTGAAGCGGGTCGCTGATGCTGCCGGCAAAGACATTACGACGATTGAAGGACTCGCTAACAATCTAAGTCATCCGCTGCAAAAGGCCTGGATGGAGGTCGACGTTCCCCAGTGTGGTTACTGTCAGTCCGGTCAGATCATGAGCGCGGCAGTTTTGCTGGCCGAGAACTCAGCCCCCACCGACAACGACATCGACGAAGCGATGACCGGAAACATTTGCCGGTGCGGCACCTATTCGCGCATTCGTCAGGCCATTCATCGCGCCGCGGAGATGAAGAGGAGCACCACATGAATGCAACGGAAATGAAGCGCCGCGATTTCTTGAAAACCGGCGCCGCCCTCGGTGGCGGTCTGCTAGTTAGTCTCTACGTGCCAGAATGGGTTCTCGCCGGGAGCGTTCACGAAGCGACTTCGCTAACTCCGGATACCTCTCCCTTCGCCCCCAACGCTTTCGTGCGCATTGGTACAGATAATATCGTTACGGTAATCGTTAACAAGTCAGAGATGGGTCAGGGCGTCTACACGTCTTTGCCGATGATGGTCGCCGAAGAACTCGAGGCCGACTGGAGTAAGGTTCGATATGAGCCTGCCCCAGTCGCTGCCGCCTACAATCATCCTGTGTTCGGAATTCAAATGACTGGGGGCAGCACCAGCACCGCGTCTGAGTGGGACCGGTTCCGCCAGGCAGGAGCAACAGCGCGAATGATGCTGATTGCTGCGGCCGCCAAAAATTGGAAAGTAGATCAGGGGATTTTGCGAGCAGAGAACGGTTATGTGATTAATCCGGCTTCCGGTGCGCGCGCGTCCTTTGGTTCGCTTGCTGATGTGGCAGCTACGATGACCCCGCCTAAAGACGTACCCCTCAAGGATCCGAAAAACTTCAAAATCATCGGCAAGCCAACTCGCCGCCTGGACACACCCGACAAGGTCAATGGCGCTGCTCAATTTGGTCTCGACGTTGCGATACCGGGAATGATGACCGTTCTGGTGGCCAGAGCTCCGGTATTCGGTGGCCAGGTCTTGAGCTTTAATGCTGAGAAAGCGAAAGCCGTTGCGGGAGTAAAAGACATCGTGCAGATCCCTACCGGCGTGGCGGTGATTGCCAAAGGCTTTTGGCCAGCGAAGCAAGGCCGCGACAAACTGGAAATCAGTTGGGATGACGGACCCAACGCTGCGCTTTCCTCCACCGGCATGAGAGAACAGTACGCATCCCTCGCGAAAACTCCTGGGTTGGTTGCACGCAAAGTGGGTGATCCAACGAGAGCTCTCGCCGGCGCTGCCAAAACCATCACGGCCGAATACGAAATGCCTTACCTCGCTCACGCGGCCATGGAGCCCTTAAATTGCGTAGTCGATCTTCGAAGGGACCGATGCGAAATTTGGACTGGCACACAGTTTCAGACCGGTGACCGCGCTGCCGCCGCCGCCACGGCGGGACTGAAACCTGAGCAGGTCACGCTTCATACGCCGATGTTGGGCGGCGGTTTTGGCCGTCGCGCAAATCCGGCTTCTGATTTTGTTATAGAGGCCGTCCACGTCGCTAAAGCGGCTAAGGTTCCGGTGAAGGTTGTCTGGACGCGCGAAGACGACACTCGCGGGGGCTGGTATCGACCCATGTGGTACGACCGCTTTGTCGGCGGCGTCGACGAAAAAGGCAACCCGTTAGTCTGGACTCACACGATTGTAGGTCAGTCGATCATGGCCGGGACACCTTTTGAGGCCTTCGGCATTAAGGATGGAATTGACGGCTCGTCGGTGGAAGGTGCTGCTGACCTGCTTTACGGCATACCTCATTTGCAGGTCGATCTCCACACGCCGAAGATTGGCGTACCCGTGCTGTGGTGGCGCTCGGTCGGCCACTCGCATAACGGATTCGCGGTGGAAGCTTTCTTTGATGAACTGGCCCACGCGGGCGGTAAGGATCCTTATGAGTTGCGTCGTGCACTGCTCGCCGATCAACCGCGCATGCGTGGCGTGCTGGAGCTCGCGGCGCTGAAAGGCGATTGGGGGA
>JACCSP010000259.1 GCA_013812905.1 Pyrinomonadaceae bacterium | reverse complement strand
GCTCAAGTCTCACTGTGTGTTTACCTGCAAGCCAACCTGACAACCAGACAGGTTCCCACTTATCAATGAAACGCGGCTCGTCATCGTCGATGATGTAGCGCACTCGGTATTCACCGCCGTCGCCTTTTAGCCTGGCATTTGAAAGCCAGAAGTCGATCATGATCGGATCGGCTTCGGCCCCCTTGTACTCGCCTTTGGGGCGGCTGTAGGTGATCATAGGTTTGGTTGGATCAACGTCACCTGCCATGCTGGGTTTCATGTCCTTGCCTTCGCCCGGTGTTTGCGCACTGCCTGCCGCATTGTTGTTCGCCATCGTTTGGCCACTGTTGGTAGTAGTTGGTTTGGAGGCGTCTCCGCCGCCCTTGACCGTGAACGTGACCATCCGAAACGCGCCCTCGCTCTTATAGCTCTCATGCCAGGGGCGGGAGGGAAAGACGCGCAGGGTGTGTTTACCGGCAACGACATTGCGAAGCTCGAATGGCTGCTCCAATTCGTAATAGGCCTCATAAGGCTCATTGTCCATAATCACATGAACGTGGTTGCCTTTTTGAGTGTCGGGATCCTTATGTGGCTTGTAGCCTTTGAGGTCTCCGGCTAAATGAAGTTTAACCCCTACCACCGAACCATTTATTACTGCGCCCTCGGCTGGTGAAACTACGTGCAGGTCGGGCTTAGCCTCATCTTGCTCCCCGCGCGCTTTCCTCTGGTCGAGGACGGCCTGGGGCGCCGATGCAACTATTAAAGCCTGATTTGGCGGTGGCGTGACCGTGGATGTGGCGGTCGTGTTTGCGTTGTCTTGTTTACCAGAGCACCCCACAATGAAGAGCGCGGCAAGCGTAGTGATGATCAACAACAGAAATCGGTTTGAAAGCATTTTCATAGTCCCTCACGTTTCAGTTTTTCGTAGTTTACCGATGGAGTATAACGAATGTTGACCAGGAGTGCTTCGAAATGGTGGAGAATAAGTAAGCAGACGAGGTCCTCGCGGCTTCGCAGCTTCACTTTCGACGAGCCTCTATGCAGGCTGACTCAAGAGGGGAGGGCGCTTCCGCGCTGTACACTCAATGACCATGAACCCGCTTCGGTTCGGTTACTTCTTAACGGTAGCGCTCTTGACATCGGCTATAGTGCTGATCGGCTGTAAGAGTCAAACTGAAACAACCGGATTGCGGCCTGAGATACTGCCCCTTCCGCATCAGTTGACCACTTACGAACCAATGTCCATCCCTGTTGACAATCCGATGTCGCCCGAAAAGGTGGCGCTCGGTCGGCAGTTGTTTTTTGACGAACGACTGAGTGGCGACGGGTCGCGCTCATGCTATTCCTGCCATGTCTGCGAAAAGGGATTAACTGATGGATTAGCAAAATCCATTGGCGCCTTTGACAAACAGTTGCCGCGCGGCAGCCCCACGCTCTGGAATATCGGTTACCACAGGGAGTTTTACTGGGACGGTCGCAGTCCTTCTCTTGAGAAGCAGGCCATGGCGGCGTGGACTGGCGCAAATATGGGTGCCAAGGCGGACGAGATTGTCGCCAATCTGAATGCGATCCCGGGTTACCGGTCGCAGTTTAAGAGAGTCTTTGGCAGCGATGCGAGTCCGGACAATATCGTAAAAGCCATCGCCGCTTTTGAAAGAACGATCATCAGCGGAGATACTGCGTGGGATCGCTACCGTGCCGGAGACCAGTCAGCTCTCAGCGAAAGTGCGGTGCGCGGGTGGAATATCTTTCAGGCGATTAAGTGCACGAATTGTCACGATGGCGTCTTGCTCACCGACCTGCAGTATCACAATGTTGGCATTGGCATGGGCCAGAAAGAGCCCGATCTCGGCAGGTTTAAAGTCACCAACAAACCTGAAGATACGGGGGCATTCAAGACGCCCTCGCTGCGCGATATCGCTCAGTCGGCCCCTTACTTCCATGACGGTAGTGCGGGCACACTTGAGGAGGCGCTGGACATCATGCTCGGCGGCGGCAAACCGAATCAGTATCTTGATCGAAAGAACCTGCAGAAGCGCAACGTCTTCCCTGACCAACGGCAGGCGTTGCTGGATTACCTCAAGTCGTTGGACGTCGACTGCAAGCTAACGAGGCCGCCGCTTCCGGACAACTGAGAGTCCTAACCGCGGATTTACGCGGATTCCAGAAATCAAAACAACAAGAAAACTGAAGAACCCCTCTCTAATCCGCGTTGTCCGCGGAATCCGCGGCCAAGTCTCAGCGCAGCGTCTTTTTGATCAAGGCTACAAAAGCGCGGATGTCTTGGGGGGTAGTGTCAAAGGAGGTCATAAATCTGACCTCGGACGTTTGTTCATTCCAAACGTAAAAGAAATATTGCTTCTGCAGAGCAGCGATATATCTTTTTGGTAACCGGGCAAACACACCGTTTGATTCCACCTTCTGCGTAACTTCGACGAGAGGAATCCTTCCCAGTTCCTGCGCCAGAAGTTTGGCCATGCTATTGGCGTGTTCGGCGTTCTTTCGCCAGAGATCATTCGACAAGAGCGCTGAAAATTGCGCCGAGATAAAGCGCATTTTTGAAGGCAGGTGCGTGCCTTGTTTTCGCGTGTACTTGAAGTTCTTTGCCAGACCTCGGTCGAAGAAGATGACAGCTTCGCCGTACATCATCCCGTTCTTGGCGCCTCCGAAAGAGAGCACATCCACATCGACATCTCCCGTTATGGCCCGTAGGCTGGCCTTTAAACCTGCTGCCGCATTTGCTATGCGTGCGCCATCCATGTGCAGCAGCATTTCGTTTTTGTGGGCGAAGTCGGAGAGCTTTTTCAGTTCCCTGGGCTGGTAGACAGTTCCCATCTCGGTGGATTGAGAAATCGAGATTACTCGCGGCTGAACGTGATGTTCAAAACCGACAGCGTTCAGAAACGGACGAATCTGGTCGACAGTGATCTTTCCGTCATTGGTTGGTAGAGAGAGCAATTTACAGCCAGTGAATTTTTCCGGAGCGCCACACTCGTCCACGTTAATGTGCGCCGTGTCGGCGCAGATGATTGCGTGGAAGGGCTCGGTAACAGCTTTTAGTCCCAGCACATTCGCGCCCGTGCCGCCGAAGACAAAGTAAACCTCAACCTCTTTGCCGAAATGTTTGCGAAAGAGCACGACCGCCGCGTCCGTGTAGGGATCATCGCCGTAGGCAACGACGTGCCCTTCGTTTGTGGCAGCAATCGCTTCCAACACCTTGGGATGGACTCCGGCGTTGTTGTCACTTGCAAAGCTTCGCTTGGATTTGGGTTTGGTGGGCATCGATCTTATTCGTTTTCTATTTGTCGTTCGTCATTTCGCATTCGTCGTTGGAAGCCCGCGAAGCCGTGGCGAAAGCTTAAAGCCTAAGGCGGTAAGCCCCAGGACAATTGCATTTGAGTTCTTAAGCCTGCCGGAGCGGGCGGCAGCGGCAACAAAAGAGACAACGTTGATGAAAAATGATCCTTGATCTGCTGTCGCCCGCTGTCGCGGGCTCGTTGAATCTATTTGTTGTTGACCTGGGTTCCGCTGCGCTCCACCCCAGGCTTTATTCTGTCGCCGCGCTTCGCGGGCTTGCGATGACAAATGAGAAATGCCAAATAATGGCAAATGCCAAATGGAAATGATCAGGTCACTTCCTGCGAAAGTCCTTGATGATCTCCCGCGCAGCGTTCGCTCCCGGACCGCCCGTCACCCCGCCGCCGGGGTGCGTGCCGGCCCCGCACAGATAGAGTTCATTGATCGGAGTTCGATACCGGGACCAGCCTATCAACGGCCGAAATGCAAAAAACTGATCGAGTGTTTGTTCGCCGTGCATGATGTGTCCGCCACTCAATCCGAAAGTCTGCTCCAGATCCAGCGGCGTTATGATCTGACGACCAACGACCAGCTCCTTAAGATTAGGCGCGAATTGTGTCAGGCAGTTGATTACCGTATCGCCCCACCCCTCGCGCCGCGAATTCCAATCGCCAGTTTTTAGATTGTAAGGTGCAAACTGAACATGGACCGACATGACATGCGCACCTGGCGGTGCCAAAGATGGATCCGTAAGCGATGGAATCGTGATGTCCATGTAGGGCGAAGGCGACCAGTCGCCATACTTCGCGGCGTCGAAGGCGCGCTCGAGGTAGTCGATGTCCGGCCCGATATGAATCCGGCCCGAAAGTCTAGTCTTGGCATCAGCGCCGTTTTGGGCGGGGAATGACGGCAGGCCGGAGAGAGCCAGATTGATTTTCCCCGCACTTCCGACGGCACGGAAGTTACGAATCTTCATCAGAAAGTCCGGGTCGAGATCGAGCGGATCCACTAATCTCAAGAAGGTAGTTCGCGGGTCGGCGTTTGAAACCACGGCCCGAGCGGAAATCTCCTCGCCGTTCGTCAGCACGACCTTCGAGGCCTTGCCGTCGACTACCAGAATGCGCTCGACGTCAGCGTTGGTTCTGATTTCTACCCCCGCATCGGTGGCGGCTTTCGCCAGGGCTGCCGTGACCGCTCCCATTCCGCCTTTAACAAAAGATGCAGGGCCCACTGGGTTACCATCTATGGCCGCTTGCCACAAGAGTCCGGTGCTGGTTCCGGCGGACCATGGTCCCGCGAACGCACCGAAGATACCGCGCGCGGCGACAGTCGCGCGCAGCAGTTCGGACTCGAACCATTCAGCAACCAGGTCTGCAACCGCCATCGGTCCCCATCGAAGTAAGCGGTACGAGTCTTTCTTACCAAGCCCGCGAAATGACAGGCCTAGCCGGCCCAGATTCAAGAGTTCACCCGGCGCGGGCCTATCAATCGAGGGTGGGGTCATCCTGAGCAAAGGAGTCAAGACGCGTCCGATACGACGGAAGCTGGCTGCGAATTCCGGATAGCTTTTGGCGTCGCGGGCGGAGATCTTTTTTAGGTCGGCGGACGTGCGTGCCTCGTCGTTATAGACAGCCAGGGATCGGCCACTAAGGTCGAGGGCCAGAACGCGGATATCGGAGTTTATCGTTTCGAATCCGTGATGAGCTAGATTCAGGTCTTTGACGATATGAGGGAATAGTGGGCCAGCGGTGTGAGCTAGAGTTGAGCAACGAAAGCCGGGATGAATCTCCTCGGTAGCAGCGCCGCCACCGAAAACCTCGCGCCGTTCGAGAACGAGGGTCTTCAATCCCGCCTTGGCGAGATAGCAAGCGGCCACGAGTCCATTATGGCCGCCGCCAATGATGATTATGTCTTGAGTCGCCATAGTAGCAAGTCAACAATCCAAGTGAAATTCAGCGGACAGAAAAACGCTGATTCATAAAGGATCTGGAAAGCAGTAAATCAAACAGTTGTGGTATTTGTTTTAGTCCGTGTTCATCTAAGTGAATCTGTGGCTACTGGTTTACACTTTCCCGCGTTTCCAATCCTTCAAAAGTTGCATCGCGGCATTGCGTCCGGGCGCTCCCATTACGCCGCCGCCAGGGTGGGTCGCTGATCCGCACATGTAGAGATTGCGAATGGGAGTTCGATATTGCGCCCAGCCCGGCGCGGGCCGCAGGAAGAAAAGTTGCTCGAGCGTGAGTTCACCCTGGAAGATGTTGCCTTCGGATAGACCAAAGTCGCGCTCAATATCCAATGGCGTCAACACCTGGCGATAGAGAATCAAATCTTTGATGTTTGGCGCGTGTTCGGCAATCGTTTCGATTACGGTATCGCCAAACTCTTCGCGCTTGTCGTCCCAGTTTCCCTCCTTCAAATTGTACGGCGCATATTGGACAAAGCACGACATCACATGCTTGCCGGGCGGCGCGACAGATGGATCAGTCAAGCTCGGAATCACGATGTCGATGTATGGACGGCGCGAGAAGCGACCATACTTCGCTTCATCATAC
>JACCSP010000227.1 GCA_013812905.1 Pyrinomonadaceae bacterium | reverse complement strand
ACTGTCAGATTAGTAAGTTGAGCTTGAGATGGATATCCGAGCAGGAAATCGGCCAAGCCTATACCGGTGCGATTCCCGTCAAAGTTAAATGTCCCTCGCAATCCTGGTACATCCAAATAGATGTTCCGCATGGGTCCTCGCACGTCGCCCCCAACCTTTATTTGATGAGCACCGTGGGAGATGCTGACGGTGTCTGCCCACTGGAATTGGTTGGTGGCTTGGGACTTGGGCAAAAAGTCCGGCGATCCCAGCCGATCGAATCCCGATTGTCCTCCCGGGGTCAAAGTACCTCCGCGGGCTGAAATGCTGAGGCCCGTGATTCCACCACTATAAATGGGAGAATCTTGCACGCCCTTAAATCCAAACTCCGCGAGGGTGTTGAGGCCAAAAGGATCTTGGGTGGCTATCGAGTTATTGCGTCCCCAGCCAAAACGAAACTCATTAACCGTGCGTGAGCTAATTGTGCTAGTCCATCCGATAGCGGCAGACTGGCCTTTCATGAACAGCCGGCCGTTGGCCGAGGAGCCCGTGCCGTCAATGATTCCGCCGAAGATGCCAGGCAGATAGCGGAAGCGATCTGAAAACGTGTAACGAACGTAGATGCTATTATTGGAGTTTGCTTGCCAATCTACCCGCGCGGTGTAGCTGTCGGTATCATCAATAATTCCAGGAGCACGGACGAAGTTGCTAAGGTTAAGTGGCCCTGACCCGGGGACTATATTCGCCGCTGGCACTAGCCCAAGAACCTTTTGGGCCAGAGGGTCGAGACAAGCCGCAGGGATCTGGTTATTTATAAATGATCCATTCGCATTGAAGGCCGAGGGGACCTTCGCGCGGCAGTCGCCGACGCGGTCAAAGAGTGTGGCATAGACTCCGGATATCCGGTTGGCGGCGGCGGCCGCACTGGAAAAATCGCCCCTGATTTCGTTTGGCAGCGGCACATTGCCCAGCCGTGTTACCCCTTTGCGAATGCGCGTCCCTTCATAGTTAAAGAAGAAGAAGGCTTTATTCTTACCGCTGTAAGTTGCCGGGCCGCCTTCTCCAAAGCGCGGTAGATAAATGGGACCGCCTATGTTACCTCCAAACTGGTTTTGAACGTGCGGAGGCCTCGGGCGTCCGGCCCGGTTCAAGAAGAAGTTATTCGCATCAAATACGCGATTGCGAAGGAAGTCATAGACTGTTCCGTGAAATTCGTTGCCGCCGCTTTTGGTAGTGACACTGATAAGCGAGCCGGGGCTGCGACCATTTTCCGCTGAATAAGGATTGGTGCTTACCTTAAACTCGTGAATCGAATCCACAGACGGCCGAGCCACCTGGGTAGTCAGTTCCTGAACGTTCTCCGAGATCGAGTTATTGTCCACACCATCTAGAACAAAGTTGTTCTGTAATGAACGGACGCCGTGAACATTGGCGCCCCCAGTGCGACCGTTAGCAGTGCCGCCTCCCTCTTCAGTGTAACGGTCCGCCTGAACGCCTGGAACCCCAGCGATAAGGTCATCCCAGTTGCGTCCGCTTAGCGGCAGGTCAGAGATCATCCGACTCTCTATTACGCCCCCGGTCGTAGCTTCCTGAGTAGTCAACAGCGGGCGCGAAGTTGCCACCATCACCGCCTCTGTCACGGCGCCGACTTCGAGAGTGAAGTCGATTCTCGCCTTCTGACCCACCTCCAGATTTACATTCTCGTGAACTGCCTTCTTAAAACCTTGGAGTTCTACCTCCACGATGTACGCCCCGTTTGGTAAGCTAGCAAAGGTGTAATAGCCTGAGCCATCGGTTGTGACCGAGCTTTCCAGGGTGGTCGCCTTATTCTTGACCCTCACTGATGCATTAGCCACGATTGCTCCGGACGGATCCGTTACCAGACCAGTGAGACTCGCGGTATTAACTTGAGCTGATCCTGGAACGGCCAGGCTCACGTAAAGAAGTAGCAGGCAGAAAATCATTCGTGGGGCTTTCATCTTCTCTCCTTCTGTCTTGATGGTAGGCATACTCGACCAAAGAGTATCTCCACTGGTGAGACTAACTAATTAATGTGATCTTGCAGGAACAAACCAAAGCTTGCTGCACCTGTTATCCCTCTTCAGTCAACTACCGCGGCCTCACATGAATTTGTGGGCAATTAAATGCGGCTGAGCCCCTGCTGACCTTTCTGGGGACTACCGCCGACAGTCGGTATTGTTTTTTCCGACCGATCCTCCGGGCATGACTTGTTGATCTAAGAAACTTAAGATCTGTACTTGGACAATCCAAAGAGATTAATTCTAGAAATCAGAGCTGCCAATAAATTCGATCTGTTCTGACCCTTCTGGAGGCCCTTTAGATGTGCCGGGATAATAGCACACAACTATTTACGGCAGGAGAAGATTTTGGACGGTTCAAATTCTGATTATTTCAACTCCGAGAGGAGGGAAAATTACTACTTCGGACCCTCACCGATCTCCCAGGACTGCGGCTTGAAATCATTATTGAATTGCCGTACTTTGAGCGCCAGCTCTTCTGTCTTCATTGACGTAATCAAACACCTTTCACCCTAGCCCTGTTTATTAAACATTAGGTTAAATCTACATGAAAACTAAGCTAAGCCTTTTCCGCCTCTCTCTGCTTCTTTTGACTTTCGTTTATTCGTCGACGGCCACGTACATCGCGGCGCCGCAGAGTATCCCTCAGCTTCCTAAACCACTTGCGGCTGAAACTTTTCACCTGACAGAAGATATGGAAGTTGGCCTTGAGATCGAGGCTCGCTCTCCCCACTCGGCCTGGATTCGCAGAGGCGCTGAAGCATCTGCGCTTTTGATTTCGGTTGATGGGAAGTACAACCAGGATTTACTGCTTTGGGCCGGCGATGAATTCTTCAACTATCGCGTCATGCTCGGCCGCTTTCCCGGAGGAAAGCACACGATTTCTGTGGCTCTGAATACGGCGCGTTCGGCTGCAGGAGCGCGCCGAGCCGAAGTTATATCTCTGCGCCCAGTTCTACTTACGACCAGTCGCCGGGCAACCATTGTTGACGAAGATCAAATGGCTCTGGCTCATTCACCTTTTCTCTATGCACGTGCTAATACAATTGACCGTTTCACAGACATTCCGCTGCTAATGTACTACGAGATCCTGCGCGACGCCGGAGGAGTTCTGACCGTGCGCTACACCGTAATTTTCACGAACGAAGATGGTGGCACCCAGACTGCTCCTTTGATGGCGCGCTGGGGTCGGGCAACGGATATCGAATGGGTCTATCAGATTCGAGCGCATGGTGGAAAAATCGTCGAGGAGACTTATCAGGGAGTTGAGCACGAGACAAAAGTTTTCACCGGCCATCGTACTGGTGGCAGACATCCGCTGCTCGCCGTGGCCTCAGATAATAACAACTTCTCGGACTTGGCGTGCTCCGCTGTCCGTTTTGCACCTTTGCCCATTCGCGCCCGTCTTGAAAAAGCAACACGCGAGAGTGTCATGGATATGTATCCGCAAACCTACCGCGTGATGACTGAAGAGCTGATTCGAGAGAAGCGCATCAGTGATACACCAACCGATGCCAATACCATCGCCGACCCGCGCGAGTATCTCTATATCGAAGCCGTCTCGGAGCAAGAGGGGGCCGCACTTGCGTTCGACGTAAAGGTCTCCGGCCAGGCCAAACCATTCGCTTCAGATATGGGCGAACCGCGCTTGCGCATAGACCGGAGTGGCTATTTTCGGACGGCTGTGCGTTTACCAAAGAACGTCTCATCAGCCGAGGTTGAAACCATCACCGCGCGTTGCTCTGTAAGCTCAAAACCTGCCGGCGAGCGGCGCTGCAAGCATCTCAAAGTGGTGCGTGCACTTATGCTCGACAAAAACTACGTACCGCGCCCGCTCACCTTGCCAACCCAGCCCGAGTCGTCACTTACGGCGGGTGAAACAAAGGTTTTCAAACTCGCCCAACCTTAAAATTGCCCAAACAAAACCGAGGCATTACGCGATCCACGGACGGAGATTGAGGCCTAGGGTAATTTGGTTTTTCACACAGTAAGTACCCGTACAATGGCTCGCAAGCTTCTAATTCTCAAACTATCGGCCTGCTCCGATTTTGACATAAATGGGGTTTGTCAAAGCGAGCACCCTCTTCGTTTTGTCGCGAACCTCGAGGCGGAAATAGGAGTCGTGCGGGCATTCAATCTCGATAACCTGGGGTTGACCATCAGTCTTAGCGGGAAAACTACGAATCATCTGACCATTCGAGATCAATGAAATGGTCGCGCCGAGTGATACGGCTTCCGTTTTGATGAAAAAGCGAATCGTGCCTGGCGCGCTCAAACGAATATCATCGCCGATTGTCCACCGCGAGTGCCGTTTGCTGGTCGCCGCCTCGGCCTCAAAACTGACTATTGGTCGGGCTGCTTCGGCCGTTAAATAAACGCGCCCCTGACGAATGGCATTTAGTATTGCTGCTTGAGATAGAACCTTCGCTGCCACATGAGTTGTCGGCTGACCGATAGGAGTATCGGGGCGGTGCGAGTCACTGGAAGCGATGGCGGTGATACGGCGTCCGCTCTGCAAAATCTTGTCCCACATCGTGAGCGCCGGCTCGTCGGTAAAATCCCACGGGCCATTCCAAACCTCAATTGCGTCAAAGTCGCGGGCCGCAGCGTCATAGCTCCAAGCGCAACCCCCGCATAGAACGAACGGGTGATTGATGGAGATAAGCGCGCCGGCGCGGTGTGCTTGGGCCGCGATACTCGAGATGCGAGCGGTGTCTCCCACTCGAACACGGAAATCAATCCACGTTCCCGAGGGAAGTCCCCAGGCATTCGTGTGGCCGCCGTGAGTGGTGATCTCTTCGCCGCGCAGCACGAGTGGTTGGCCTGAACCCTTGGTTAAGCGATCAATTTCGGCGTGGTGGCTCGCCGTATTGTGATCCGTCACGACAATGAAATCTAAACCGGTGTTGCGCGCGCTGGAGGCTAACTCGGCGACAGTCCAGTTGCCGTCACTGTGAACCGTGTGCACGTGAAGATCGCCGCGCCACCAACGCGCACCGTGGCCATTCACTCCTCCCGACGATAGCTGCGGCGCACTGTTTTCTGCGATAGGCGTTACTGATGAGGTCGCAGGAGAAGGGCTGGGGTTGCCTTTTACCCGGATGCGACCGGGCAATATATTTTCCTTTGTTTCAATGTCGATCCTGAAAGAAACATCAACGCCAGCCGGCGCGACCCGGTAAAGACCAAGAATGATGCGCCATTTGCCGGCGGGTATCTCCCCGGACAAATAACCGGGCGTCGCCTCATCGCGTGAAACGAAAAACTCGGAGCGACGCCCTCCGCTCCACCCGCGAAAGCCTCGCGGGTCTGTATCTAACCCCGACGAGCGTGCGTCGAAGAGTCCGATATCAATCGTGTTCGTTCCATTAGCGCGATCATACTGATAGCTGACATTGATCCGAATGGCATTTCGCGGCACATCGAAAGGTACATAAACGTAACGGCTGGTATCCGCGGTCAGCGGCGAGAGATGAACTAATCGCTCAACCGTCGGGGTTAGCCTGCTCTTTGCACCCTGAACGCCATTAACATTTGGTGGCGTTGTCAGCCAGAGGGCAGAACAGATCAGGGTAAAAGTGAATAGGCGTGCGGTTAGCATTGGCCCTCCAGCTGTCTCACAACCTGGCGCTCCGATTATCACGCGCGCTTCGTTCATTGTGGAGAACGGTAAGCCGGGCGCACATGTCGCATGATATATTAATTATCGCTTCCATAGTGGACCGCCGCATCGTTCGTAACCATTCGTTACTCACGTTCACTTTTTATCCCTCCTCTCTGGCGACGACATTGATGGAGGTCTATTGTCTCGAGCCCAGGCGGAAGGCGTTGCACCCATGCGGAGCACGAGTCGGCCGCCGGACGAAATCTCTTCGTGTTTCAGCCAGGCACGATCAAGCGCGCGGCCATTGAGCGTCACGGACTGGATATATAAATTTGTTTCCGAAGTCTCCGAGGCTTCAATGGTGAAGATGTGTCCTCCGTCAATATTGATGGTTGAGCGTTGAAACAAAGGACTGCAAATGTAGTAGTAGGGTTGCCCGGCATTTGGGTATAGCCCGAGCGCTCCCCACACGTACCACGAAGACATCGCCCCACTGTCATCGTTGCCGGGCAGTCCGCCGCGCCCGGTTGCGTATTCGCTGGCAAGAATCCGCCGCACACGCTCCTGAGTGCGATCAGGCCGACCCGCGTGAATGTACAAAAATGCCGCCAGGAAGTCCGGCTCGTTATTGTGATTATACAGTCCCTGGTTGAAAGCCGGATCCCGTGTCGGCGGATTGCTGAAAAAGGCATCGAGCCACGCGATAAATGGGTCGTCGCCCCCAAGCTTGTTAATTAGTCCCTGCGCGTCGTGCGGAACGTAAGTCCCGTAGATGTAGCCACTACCTTCATAGAACGGCGCATCCCAGTAGCTGTAGTCTTTGTCTGGATAGAAATGGGCCGCCGCAAACGGCGCGAGCCAGCGTCCGTCTGCGTAGCGCGGACGGGCCGAGCGCGTTTCATCGCTCCACACGTTCATCCAGTTTTTCGAGCGCTCAAGATACTTGCGACTGTCGGCAGTGTGTCCAAGAGCTTGAGCCACTTGCGCGATACAAAAATCGTCGTAGGCATATTCAACTGTGCGCGAGGTGGAGCGTGGGTAATTCATGCTTACATAGCCCAGACGCCTATACTCGGATCCCTCGCGCCCTTCATACAGCGGACGTGGGCTGTCAACCTCAGCGTTCTTGACTAGCGCCTCATAGGCTTTCCGGTAGTCAATTCCCTTCACTCCTTTCGCCAGCGCGTCAGCCACCACGACATCGCCGTTAGAGCCGCCTTGGGTCATACCGTTGGCCCCGGCGATGCGAGAATCGGGCATCCAGCCGGTATGCACATAGGTGTCAACGAGCGAACGCAACATGTCACGGTGCCGCTCTGGTTGGATCAAAGTCAGGAGCGGGAAGTGGGTGCGGAAGGTGTCCCAGATGGCGTAAAACTCTTCGTAGTGCGGCTCATTGGAATTCCACCAGACATTCTCGCCAGTGAGATCATGCGGCATGTAGTGTGAATGGAACAGCGCAGTGTAAAAAACCCTGCGCTGTTCGTCTGTGCCGCCTTCAATCTTAATTTGTCCCAGGACGCTCTCCCAGGCGGCTTCAGCTTGTCGACGCACGACGTCGAAATCCCATTTGGGAATCTCTTGCAAAAGATTTGCGCGGGCTTTCTTCGGGCTGATGAACGAGACGCCAATTTTCATCTGCACCGTTTGATTACTCATCGTGTCGAAGGTGGCGTAAGCGCCGACCCGGCCTTCATTGGCAGCCGCAACTGTACTCCCTTCGATGCGATTATCTCGCCACGTACCGTAGGCGCTAAAAGGGCGGTCGAACTCAGCGGAAAAGTGGATGGTATAAGGCGACTGATTCCAGCCACCAATGAAATTGCCGCTGCCCTCAATGCGGTTCGGCGCGATGACGCGCACCCAGCAGTCAACCGGGCGGGGATTCTTGATCGCGTCTTTTCCGGTCTCCGGTTGGACCACGGAGCTGACGTCAATCAAAACCTGGGACAGCTTCGAGGCGGGATAGGTGTAGCGATGCATGGCGACGAGCCGCGTCGCTGTCAATTCTGCTTTAACGTTCGGGCGTGTAAGCCGGACTGTGTAGTAGCCCGGCGCAGCCGTTTCATCACTCTTGGGCGAGCCGAGATTGTTGACTCGTAAGTTGCCCACCAGCGGCGTTGTGAGAAAGTTTCCGTATTTACTGGCGCCGCCCGTGCCGCTGACGTGCGTCTGGCTAAAGCCGAGAATGTTTTCGTAAGGATTATAGCCTGCCGTATTCGGGTTTACCGTATCAGGGCTAACGTGTACGAAGCCGAAAGGGACTTGTGCTCCCGGCACAATGTTGCCGCCATTCTCCGTGCCGACAAATGGATCAGCGTAAGTGATCAGAGGCTGAGGTCGAGTTTGAGAAAACACCGGCA
>JACCSP010000219.1 GCA_013812905.1 Pyrinomonadaceae bacterium | reverse complement strand
CGCTAAAGCCACATAGGCCGGCTTGATTCTTTTGCTCCCAGCAGTTTGCTTTTCAATATCGCTTTTTTGGAGATCCTTTAATTGATCTTCGATCTTCTTTCTGAAGTTTTCTTCAGTTAGTCTTTCTATTCCTTTTCCCAAATCTTCCTGGGTAACAGATTCAATCCCAACCACGAAGTAGACCGGATGTAAATCTTCATAATCGAAAGGCCTAATGCGATGTGCTAGCTTATGATTACCTTGAGACAAGACTACGTACATTAGATCTATTGGGGTCCCGAACGTGTCGTATAGTCTAGCCAGATCTAAGGTAGGCACAATTACCTCACCCGTTTTCGGGTCTAGACTAGCGCTGATAAGCTCATCAAGTTTGTTCAGGCCAACCGTAAGCGTTGCACCAAAGCGTTCTTCTTCCAGCTTCACCATCTTCTCGATAAAGCCGCGTTGCCCTTCCAGTTCGGGGTAAGGTTCATGCATCACATCCACAACGAAATTCGTCACCTTATGAAAGAATGAATCCTGGAAGCCAAGCGAGTGACGGCCCTGGTAAATCGCGCGCCGCATGATCTTCCGCAGTACGTAGTTGCGGCGCTCATTGCCGGGCAGGATTCCATCGGCAATCAAGAAAGCTGTGGCGCGTGCATGATCCGCGATGACGCGCATGGCAAAGCCTTTCTGTGTTTCCGGTTCGTAATCGCGTCCCGCCAGCTTAGCGGTGAACTCAATGATGGGGCGAATCAGATCTGTATCGTAGGTTGAAAACTTGCCTTGCAGTATCGCCGCCGTTCGCTCAAGTCCCATTCCCGTATCAACCGATGGCTTTGGCAGCGCCTCGAGTTTGTACTTACCCGGTTCCTCTTCGACGCGGTTGTATTGCATGAAGACCAGATTCCAGATCTCCATGGTTGTGTCGCCCGGTCCGTTTACAAAGTCGGCGCGGTTAAATTCTGGATCCTCCGGATGCTCGCCGAGGTAGTAATTGATTTCTGAGTTAGGTCCGCAGGGACCGGTCTCCGCCATCTGCCAGAAGTTATCCTTGCGGCCAAAACGAAGCACGCGTTCAGGCCTGGCGCCGACTTCGATCCACAACGCCGCCGCTTCCTCATCAGCGGGCACCTCCTCGTCACCACCGAAAACTGTGAACCAGAGACGCTCAGGATCAAGACCCAGTTTGCCGTCTTTACGGCTGCCGGTAAGGAAATTCCATGCATACTCGATTGCTTCGCGCTTGAAATAATCGCCAAACGAAAAATTGCCGAGCATCTCGAAAAATGTTTGGTGACGCGCCGTCTTCCCTACTTCATCGAGATCGTTATGCTTGCCGCCCGCGCGCACGCATTTTTGCGAGGAGCAAGCACGCACGTACTCGCGCTTTTCCAGCCCGAGAAAGACATCCTTGAACTGATTCATCCCGGCGTTAGTAAAGAGCAGCGTCGGGTCATTGGCAGGCAGCAACGGCGACGAGCGTACGCGGGTGTGCCCGTCGCGCTGGAAATAGCTTAGAAAAGTTTCGCGAATCTCGTTTCCGGTCATAATGTTTGGTCGGTAGTTTGTTTGTCGGTTGTCCAATTGCAATTTACCGCAAGCGACATTTATAAGCGACGACTGAAATACTGGTAAAAACGAAAGTCTAGCACGCGTTGGTTGAGCCTGCGAAATAGGGGTCTGCACGAGTTGAGGTGGATTCAATTCTACGGTGGGCGAAGAGAGCGTTTTGGCGGAGCTTTGCAGATTCCAAGTGCTTGCGGAAGCTTGCAGATCCCTTGACTTCCCCATGGCCAGTCGTATAAAAGGCCTATTCAAAAGGCTCTTCTGACGACGTCACGCGATGTCTACGCAATCAGCTTAAGACTCTTGATGGTTGGGCCTCATGAACCTCAACCAAGAAAGCAGACCTGGACAACAAACACGCATCTCTCACTTATACCGGGGCGGTACGTTGAGCGTCTGCAGCCTTCACGATCATGGATCGAAGAATTCAAACCGTGCGGTTTGTTATCGAAACAGACTTTCGACGCGCCTGGGACATCGAAGCATTGGCCCAGATGATAAATCTGTCAGCGTCACGCTTACGTCACCTGTTCACAGCCGAAATAGGTCAGACGCCTGCGCAGTATCTCAAAGCTGTCCGAATGCGAGAGGCTGAGATGCTGCTACGAACTACCCTTCTAAGTGTGAAGGAAATCATGAATCGCGTCGGTATTTCGAACGAGAGTCATTTCGTGCATGATTTTAAGAAAGCTCACGGCTTAGCTCCCTCAAAATATCGCAGCGCTGCAACGGTGACTGCCTCAGTTGAGTCAGGATCTTTGGGCGATAACCACTTTCGCCATGAAATAGCCAACTGCGACTAGAGTTTTGCGTTGACTAAATCCCGCTTTTGAAGACAATACGAAATCGATGATCAGTCCTCATCTAATCAGCAACACTTTAGAAAATTCTCTATTGAAGTACTTTGAAGAGAGCAAACGCACACAACCAAGAAGTGCCGCGGAACCCCATGTAGTGGATGTATAACGCGCTATTGGTCACTGGGCCTTGAAATTGACCGCACCACGAACGCCTAGTGAGGTCCATCTCCATCGAACGACTTTACTAGAATGGTTTTTATAGTTGACACTCTATAGCGGCGGCGCAAGAGTGCGATTCAAGAGTTTTTGCCTATGCTCCGTTATACCCAACTTTGCCCCGATGAGACCATGCGAGAAAGAGTTAGCTTACTGGATCGGTGCGCACTGCGAACTTCTAATCTCTGGCGCATTGGTCTAGGTTATACGGCGCTCTGGTGGGTTTTACTGCTGTGGGCGAGTTTGGCCCCGGGCTCATTCTGGCCCACTGGCAACGTAGAGGCTTCAGCCGCTTCACATGTTATGTCCGCGTGCGCGATTCTTACACCTTTCTTCATCCCTTTCGTGGTTTATTTTCCAGTCACCCAAACTGAAGGACATTTGAATTCTTTCTCTTCCATACAATTGTCGTCTTCCAGAACAACACGTGGGTATTTGAGGCAGGTTGTGGCTTGTTCTTTACTTACGTTGATTCCATTGTTGAGCGTGTATGTGTTGTTTGCTTTGATGAGATGGCTCGGGTTTCTAACGAAGGATCTCGTCACCCCCATTATATTAGGACTCTCCTTTTTGATTTCTGTCGTCTCATTGACGCTGCTTACGTCAACACTGTCAATTGGTTTCGCTATGAGCGGCTCGCGGGCGCTTTATCTTATTGCTACAACAATTGCACTTTCGGCAGTCATGCTACCAGTCCTGCTTTCGGAGATGGTGACCGGTACCAGGTTTGAAAGCCATCTGGTTAGGTTCGTACAAGGGCTCGAAGAGTCAACAACACTTTCCATTTTTCTGATGCTTTCGGCGCTGCTAGTGGGGAGTTTTTTCTCCTGGCTATATGGACGCAAGCAATTGTAAAGCAGGCAAGTGCCTCGGGCAGCGATATTCTTCAAGCCTGCTTTGAATTAGACAGCAACCTCAGGATCCTCGCAGGTTTCTCTTCAAGCCCAGCTTGCGAGTGCTCTTTTCTACATGCGAACATGTAAAGCAATTCTGATGGACTCATAACCGCTAGCGAGAACAATTCACCCGTCCCTAAACCTCACTCAAAGGGAGAAAATCATGCGTAAACTAGCCGTAGTACTGCTCTCAGCATCCTTAGTCACCCTTCCGCTTCCATCCTTCGTAGTCACCGCTCAGCACGATCGTAAAGTTGTCGGTCAAAAGCGGCTTACTACCGTTTCGAAGGGCGAAAACAGACAGGAAGAGCGACCTGCTGTTCCGAGTTCGTCCCAACCCCAGCGCCAACCAGCCTTTCAGGAACTTGCGAGCGTTATCGTGGAGGCTCAGAAACTTCAAAATAAGACAGATGCTTTCAAGGTGCTGTCGAAAAGTGCAAACTTATTGTGGCTACAATCTCCCACCAAGTCCCGGTCTATGTTTCAGCAACTGTGGCAGCTAACGAACGAACAAATAGGAGAAAACGATGAACGCGAAGAAGCGCGTACCGACATTCTGCGGTATCTCGCTCCCAGGGACTCGAAG
>JACCSP010000213.1 GCA_013812905.1 Pyrinomonadaceae bacterium | reverse complement strand
ATAAAGCCTTGGGGCGTGAGCCCCAGGTCACTGCAAATAAAGAGGCCCAAGCCTGCGAAGGCAGGCGATAGCGCGAACCAAATCTCGCTCTCGTTTCAAACAACGCGCTGCCGCCCGTTACACGGGCCGATGCTCATCTTCGCTGCTCTCCTGGGGCTTCACGCCCCAGGCTTGAAGCTGTCGCCCGCTTACGCAGGCTGGATTGAAACGATTGTTCATGAATAATCTGAACTAGAGACTTCAAGAGGAACTGAACATTGCGAGTACTGATCACCGGCGGCGCGGGATTCATTGGATCCCATTTGGCCGACGCCTATCTCCATCGAGGTGACGAAGTTTTTGTCATCGACGATTTATCAACCGGCACCTTCGAGAACATTCAGCACCTGAAGACCAATCCTCGTTTCCGTTACACGATTGACACTGTGCACAACCAGCCGGTGACTGCAGAGCTTGTGGACCAATGCGATGTGGTGTTTCACCTGGCCGCTGCGGTGGGCGTAAAGCTAATAGTGGAAAGCCCTGTAAGAACCATTGAAACGAACGTCCGCGGCACGGAAGTCTTATTGGCGATTGCCAACAAGAAGAAGAAGAAGGTGCTGGTTGCTTCTACGTCGGAGGTGTATGGTCTTTCGACCGAGGTGCCCTTTCGCGAGGATGGCAATCTTGTGATGGGGGCCACAACCAAGGGCCGCTGGAGTTATGCATGTTCGAAAGCAATCGACGAGTTTCTCGCGTTAGCCTACTGGCGCGAAAGAAAGCTACCCACGATCATCGTGCGGCTATTCAATACCGTGGGTCCCCGGCAGACAGGTCAGTACGGAATGGTGATACCCACCTTTGTAAAGCAAGCCCTGGCTGGCCGGCCCCTTACGGTTTATGGCGACGGGGAACAGCGGCGTTGTTTTGGATATGTAGGGGATATAGTTGAGGCCCTGATTAAATTGATGGACCGTCCGGAGGCCGTTGGGCAGGTTTTCAATATTGGTTCCAACGAGGAGATAACGATTCTCGATCTAGCCAAACGCGTTAAAGAGCTGACGAAATCTGCCTCAGAAATTGTTTTCGTACCTTACGATGAGGCTTACGAAGAGGGCTTTGAAGACATGCCTCGCCGCATTCCAGACATCACGAAAATCAAAGAACTTGTCGGTTTCCACCCCCAGATGGACCTGGATGGTATTCTGCAAACGGTAATCGAATATCAGAGCGGCCGGCCCTCCAATCAACGGCTGACGTGAACTGGCGCCTTCAGTCGAATAGCTTTTCGACTTACACTGCCCAGTCGAAGTGTTTCCGTTCGCTTCTATCATGCCATTTAGCTCGATAAACCTTTTTTCGGTGGCCCTAGCTTTTGTACTGGCCGTGGCGCTGACGCCAGTGGTCCGCGCCGCAGCCCGGCGACTCGGGATTGTGGCCAAGCCAAAGACCGATCGCTGGCACAAACAGCCAACCGCCATGCTGGGTGGGGTGGCCATCTGGGCGGCAGTAGTCATCAGCTATGTAGCGTTTACTCCCCAGACGCCGATCGGCTGGAGGATCATTATCGCCAGCACTTTTCTGTTTTTGGTTGGCCTCCTCGATGATCTGATTCACACCAAACCGTACCAGAAGTTGATCGGCCAAATTATGGGGTCGGCATTTATTATTTATTACGGTCTGACTCTGCCCTGGACCAACTCGTCGCCCCTGAACATGGCCTTAACCATCTTCTGGTTGATTGGCATCACTAATGCGCTGAACCTGCTGGACAACATGGATGGGCTCGCCGCCGGCATTTCTGTGATCGCCTCGTGCTTTCTCGGGTTGAGCTTTTTGCACACCGGCCAGCAGACCGAAGCTTTGATGGTTCTGACATTCGCTGGAGCGCTGCTCGGCTTTTTGATTTACAACTCTACTCCGGCGTCGATCTTCATGGGGGATTGCGGATCGCTGTTCGTCGGATTTTTCCTGGCTAGTACGGCTTTAGTAAACGTTTCCGGAGGACGCTCAAGAAGCTTTCTACCCGTGCTCGCGGTTCCCATCCTGGTTTTATTTATTCCGATCTTCGACACCACCTTTGTCACAGTGCTGCGAAAGATCTCCGGTCGGGCTGCGTCGCAGGGAGGTCGCGATCATACTTCGCATCGGCTCGTAGCTCTGGGAATGTCGGAACGCCACGCCGTTTGGATGCTCTATGCTTTTGCGGCCCTCTCCGGGATTCTCGCACTGTTGGTCCAACGTATGAAGTTGGACGTAAGTCTCGCCGCGATAGCCGGCTTCACGATCGTGCTTACTTTGCTCGGAGTCTATCTCGCCGGAGTTAAGGTTTATGACCAGACCGAGGAAATGTCGCTCAGAGACAAATCACCTTTTTCATTTCTCATCGACTTCTCCTACAAGCGGCGAATCTTCGAGGTCTTGCTGGATGTGGTGCTTATTATCCTCTGCTACTGGAGTGCCTATGCCATACAGTTTGGCGCTCTTACCGAAAGCGCTGCCTGGAAACTCTTTCTCAGAACCTTGCCCGTTCTCGTGTTTGTGAAGATGGCCATGTTTCTGGTCATCGGGGTCTACCGCGGTCTCTGGCGCTACACCAGCATCGACGATCTAATCGTTTTTGTGAAGGCTGTGGTGCTTAGCTCTATCGCGAGTGTCCTGGTGGTGCTTTTTGCGTTTCGTTTTGAAGGTTTTTCGCGCACAGTTTTCCTGCTCGATGGACTTCTGATGTTCATGTTTCTGGCCGGGAGTCGCCTGGCCTTTAGACTCTTTCGGCAACTGCTGCCGGCGCCAAATGGTCGGGACGGGACGCGCGTCCTAATCTACGGAGCAGGTGATGGCGGCGAGTTATTACTGCGGGAGATCTTAAACAATCGCGACTTGAAGTATGCGCCGGTCGGATTTCTTGATGACGACCCGGCCAAGAGCGGCAAAGTTATTCATGGATTGAAAGTACTCCCCGCCAATGGCGATCTAACAGCAGTTTGTAAACAGTATGAAGTTGATGAGCTGCTGATCTCGAGTGTAAAGATGTCGGAAGATCGTGTGCAGGAGATCGTGCTTCGCTGCAATGAAGATGAGATTACCGTAAGGCGTATGCGCATCACGATCGAGGAACTAAGACCACGTTAGAAATATGCCTAGGGCTGTCGCAAGAACACCAGAGTCAGAAATGCGTTTGTCCGCCCGAAGTATTTATGGCTGATCAAGTAGCTCATATTGACGCCACGAAACCGCTCGTCCGCGCCCTCATGGTCTTCACGCTTGTGCTGGCCGTGCTGGCATCTTGGTTTGTCGTTCGTTGGTATCTGGGCAATACGATCGCTGAATATCACAATGCCGATGAAAACGGACTCGAAACGCTTGAACGAGCTGTATCCTGGGCGCCCAGCGATCCGCTTACTCACTGGCGACTGGGGGCAATCGCCCAGAGACAGTTGCCGCCGGATCAGATTCACCAGGTGGTCCATGAGTATGAAAAGGCAGCCAGCCTTTCGCCGAATGATTACAGGTTCTGGATGGCGCTTGGTACCGCTCTCGAGCAATGGGGCGAAATCGAGCGCGGCGAAAAAGCGCTCCGGCGCGCGACGGAGCTCGCACCTTCCTACGCTTATCCTCATTGGTATCTCGGAAACCTGCTCCTCCGCAGCGGTCGTTATGATCAAGCCTTTGCCGAACTCCGCCGCGCGGGCGACGCCGCTCCGGAGCTGAGATCTCAGCTACTTAATCTTGCCTGGGCGATTTACAACAAGAACCTGGACTCATTCGTCAAGGCGGTAGGCGACTCTGCGAATGCGCGAGCAGAACTAGCCGCATATCTTGTGGGAAGGCAAAGGTTCGAAGATGGCATTCTCTTATGGCAACGTCTTAATGAAGCCGAGAAACAAGCAAATCGAACCAATGGTGAAGCCATAGTCGGGGGCCTGATTGCGGCTAAGCGTTTCCATCAGGCTGCTGAGGTGGCAAACGACCTGGTTCCCACGGCCGCCTACCGGACCGGGGAGGGTAAGTTTGTGGATGGTGGCTTCGAAGACGACCTTGTCACTCAAGCTGGAGCTGTGTTTGGGTGGCAAGTAAAATCTCTGCAGCAGGCACAGATGGGCATTGATCCGAGCAGAGGTCACAGCGGCAGCCGAAGTTTGCGTATCGTTTTTCAGGTACCCTCTCGTCTGGACTCGATCAGCGTTTCGCAACTGGTGCCAGTCAGGCCCGACACGCAGTACGATTTTGAGTGCTACGTCCGATCTCATGATCTTCAGAGCGCCTCCACTCCTCGGATTGAGATTGCCGATGCGACAGAAGGAAAACTTGTCTCAGGATCGGACCAGGCCCCAGCTGGAAGCACGGATTGGCAGCTAATACCTCTTAGCTTCAGGACTGGTGCAAAGACTGAAGCTGTAACAGTAAAGATCATTCGAACTTCCTGCCCTGAAGATCCGGTTTGCCCGATTTTTGGCACAGTGTGGTATGACGACTTCAATCTCAAGCCCAGAAGTTAGCTCCTTGGGAAACACGAGCGTGGAGACCTCCGAACCCAGACCAGGCGTCTCTATTCCCAATCCCGTGGGGCCACCGGTTTATCGCGTCCAGCATACGTTGGCGAGCAGGTTTATTTTCCTGAACCTTTGCGTTGCCATTGTTCTCTCGGCTCTGGCCTTCGGAACCGTGCACTACTGGGCCCTGGTACTCTTCAGCCTTGGGGCGTTGGCTACTGTGGTCCTCTGGGTTATAGACGCCTGGCGTTTGGGAAGGCTGCGGATCAGCCGAAATTCGTTGCAGATACCTGTGCTCGGAATGTTGTTGCTGGGTCTGATCCAACTTCTGCCTCTGCGGGACACGGCTGCCAACGGCGCGCTTACCGTATCCGCGTCGAGAGCTCTTTCTTTCGATCCTTATTCAACCCGGATGGTGCTGGTGCTTGTAGCCACACTGTTGGTCTATTTCGCGGCGACTTTGGTGTTCACGGATTCGCCTCATCGGTTAAGACTGCTGGTTAGAACTATTATTATTTTTGGTTTCTTCCTGGCAATCTTTGGATTGACTCAGTCCTTTGTAAGCCCAACTAGAGTCTACTGGGTTCGTGAACTCAGCCAGAGCACTGCCTTTGGCCCTTTTATCAACCGTCACCACTTTGCGGGTTACATGGAGTTGACGCTGGGGCTACCCTTGGGTTTGCTTTTGACCGGGTCTTTAGAGAAGGAGAAAAGGTTTGTTTATCTGTTCGCCGTCCTCCTGATGGGCGTGGCGCTAATCATGACGAACTCCCGAGGTGGCATTATTAGTGTAGTGGCGGAAATACTGTTCCTGGTGCCCCTTACCATGTTTCGCAAGCGTAAGAGACGAGAAGCTCAGGACAAAGCGCAGCGCATCAGAAACGCGGCCCTGCGGAGCGCGCTAGCGCTGGCCTTAATTGTCGGGCTTTTTGCGGGAGTTGTGTTGCTCGGTGGCGAGTCAGTGTTGAGCCGGTTTGTCGGCACAGTGAATTCGGACGACCCAACTACTGGACGCGCACACTTTTGGAGTGTAACCACCGACATTATAAAGGCCCATCCATTTCTAGGCACAGGTTTGGGGGCTTTTGCGGCTGTCTACACCCGCTACGATTCACGCAACGGCCTCTATCGATTAGAACAAGCACACAACGATTACCTGCAGGTTTTATCAGACGGCGGAATCGTTGGGGCTGGGCTGGGACTATTTTTCATCGTGATGTTGTTCCGGATGGGGTTTGCTCGAAGGGAATCTCGCGATGAGTTCAGAAGCGGAGTAGCCGTCGGCGCTCTGGCCGGATGTTTTGCCGTGCTGGTCCATAGCTTTTTTGATTTCACCCTACATACAACTTCCAATGCCCTTCTTTTTCTAGTACTGGCCGCGCTTGCCACTATGAATGGTCGCGGCGAGCAACCAACTGCTCCGCGCAAACGACGCCGTCGTCGGCACGGCAGTGCCGAGCCAATAATGATCCGACCCTAAGCTCGTCAGCAAAGGCAGCGTTGATACGATCCACTAACTCACACGTTGAAAGGAGATGCCAGGACGTGGCTGCGGCGGCTTCTGCCAAAATTGAAGTGGAAGGTGACAAAACTTCGCTGGGCTATTCATCGGTTCCCAGTCTCTGTCTAGCTGCGACTTTGAAGTATGGCAAACCGGATGCGCTGAACCATAAGATTGGCGGGGAATGGATTAATTTCAGCGGGAAAACCTTTGTGGAGCGAGTTCGGCATGTTGCGCTTGGGCTTGCGGCCCTGGGAATCAAACGAGGAGATCGGGTGGCGCTTCTCTCCGAGAACCGCCCGGAGTGGTCAATTACGGACTTGGCCATTCTGAGTCTGGGTGCGATCAACGTCCCCATCTACACCACCCAGGCTATCGATCAAATTCGCTACATTTTGACCGATTCCGGCACCCGCGCCATCTTCATCTCGAACCTCCGGCTTTACCAACATGCGCGCCAGGCGCTCGAACGTTTGGGTTTCCTTGAGAACTTGATCTTCTTCGACGCTCACGGATCTGAGGTTGTCGAACGAGCAATGAGTCTTGATGCCCTGGAGGAAGAGGGACGCGAGCAAGCGCGCCACACGCCCGCGGCCTTCGCTGAGTACCTGAATGCGGTGCAGCCGCAGGATCTGGCGACGATAATCTACACCTCAGGCACAACTGGTGAGCCGAAGGGCGTCATGTTGACGCATGACAACTTCATTTCGAACGTGCTCGCCGTTACGGATGGCCTACCTATCTCGTCGACCGATGTAGCTTTGTCAGTTCTTCCCTTGTCGCACATCTTCGAGCGCACTGGCTTCTACGTGTTCTGTTACAACGGAATGTCGGTCTACTACACCGCATCGTTTGATCAGGTGGGCGAGAATCTGCGGGAGGTGCGCCCCACAGTCATGACGGCCGTGCCGCGCCTTTTCGAAAAGGTCTACCACCGGATTGTGAAGAAAGGAATGTCGGAGAAGGGCTGGAAACGCAAAGTGTTCCTGCGCGCCCTGGCGGTGGGACAGCGCTACGCTGAGTTGAAAGACAAACACCAGCGAGTGCCCCCGACCCTGGCCCTGCAGCAGAGGATTGCCAGTCGTTTGGTGTTCTCCAAATGGCGGGAGGGAGTGGGAGGCCGTTTGCGATATTTTGTCTCCGGTGGTGCGCCCCTTTCGCCCGCGCTTTCCTATTCGTTTCTTGCTGCTGGGATTCCGGTCCTTCAGGGTTACGGTGCCACGGAAACATGCATCGTGTCGGCAAACCGGCCAGACAGTAATCATGTTGGCTCTGTAGGCTTGCCTTTTGCTGGCATTGACTTGGCCATCGCCGAGGATGGGGAAATCATGGTGCGTGGTCCAAACGTGATGCGGGGTTACTATGGTCAACCAGAAGCCACAGCCGCAGTCCTAAAGGATGGTTGGTTTGCCACTGGTGACGTGGGGCATTTAGATGAGGTCGGACGCCTCTATATCACCGATCGCAAGAAGGATTTGTTCAAACTCTCGAATGGCAAGTATATTGCGCCGCAGCTAATCGAAAGTTTGCTCAAGCAGAGTGAGTTTGTTGCTCAGGTGGTGGTGGTGGGCTCTGGTCGCAAGCAACCCGCGGCTCTCATCGTACCGGAATGGGAAGCCGTGAAGCAGGAACTCTCCGCGCAGAGAGAAGACTTCCCCCAAGGTCGCGCCGAGCTCAGTCAATTCCCGGCAGCAATCAAAATGGTCCAGCGCGATGTTGCCGCGCTCACCCGCGAGCTGGCCGACTATGAACGCATTCGTCGCATTGCGCTCCTGCCAGATGAGTTCACCATAGATAACGGAGAATTAACTCCTACCTTAAAAGTGAAGCGGCGAATCATCGACGAAAAGTTCGGTGAGTTGATCGAAGCGCTTTATTCTTGATCCCCAGTCCCCCTGTTCAGGACCGATCCACAAAAACTCACAGAAACATGCTTTAAAGTGAAGCCGTTTCAGATAGAATTAACGTCCTGTTAAGTCTAGGCTCATCCGACACACTAGTCTGACTTACTGTTTATCACACCTGCTGGAGGTCAACATGCAAAGCAAACGGAAGTTCGGACTGGTTCTGACTGTAGCCTTTGTTCTCTGCCTGCTCACGGCGAACAACGGGTTGGGCCAAACAGTCACGACAGTCAAACCTCCGCCTGCGGTCGAGGGCGAAGGCGCGACGGACACAGTTGTTCCTCCCGGGCCGCACAAAGGCCGCCCAAGCGACCCCGAGCGCATTGGCGCGCTCGAAGAAACACTGCGCCAACAAGGCATGCGATTAGATGAACTCCAAAAGATGCTGGCAGAACAGCAAGACACGATCCGGCTGTTGGCGGGAAAGCTGGCCGGTAACGCGCCCGCTCTCGCGCAAGAAGACTTAGCAGTCAGCGCGGAAGCGGGTGCAGAACCTGGAGGACCAGGAATAACAGTTGATTCGCAAACATCCCCGACTGAAGATCGGTTGAAAACAGTCGAGGCTCGCGTGACAGAAATCGGCCCTGTGAAGTTCAGCGGCGATATACGCCTGCGGTCTGAATCGTTTTTTGGTCTATCAAATATCCTGGCCAGCGTCAGTACTCCGGGAGCGCTTGGCAATGATCTGAGTCCACGTCACCGTATGCGTCTGAGGGCCCGACTAGCGGTGCAGGGTGCGATCGGCGACGAGTTTGAGTGGGGGTTGCGGCTGGCTACCGGGGGCTTCGCGGATAATATCTCGAACAACCAGACCCTCACGGATTTTTTTAACCGCAAACCCTTCGCTCTTGATCAAGCTTTCATTACCTATAAGCCGCGTCGAGTTCCTGGCTTGAGTCTCCAGGGCGGTAAGTTCGACCCGCCGTGGACCTTTACTGAAATGACGATTGACAACGATCTGCAAGTCGAAGGTTTAAACGAATCCTATTCGCGCTCCTTCAAGAATTCCATGGTCCAGGACCTAACATTTGTCGCGTGGCAACTGCCTATGCTGGAGCGGAATTCCGCTTTTGTGAACAATCCCGACGGGACAATCAATATCGAGCAGTCGCGCCGCGAGGGGCGTGATCTGGCGCTTTTCGGCGCCCAGGTCCGCACGCGCCTGCAACCGAATGCCAAAGTAGCACTCACTCTTTCCATAGCAGATCTCTATTTTTCTGGCACGCAATTCATTTCCCCAATACAGGTCTTCGGCAGCCAGTTGCTGCTTCCGTTGACCTTAACAATCCCGGCCACTGCTACAACACCCGCTCAAATCGTGACCACACAAGTCTCCGTCCCACGTGATCTCCTGGTGACGGGCAATGGCAACCTGGGATTGACCACAGCCAGTAACAATGCTGTCAATCGTGACGGGCGACTCGCCTCAGGCTTCAATCTCGTCGATCTAATTGCCCGCCTTGAGCTCAAACACAGCAAGCGGTTCCCCGTAACATTCCTTTTAAATTTGGTTACCAACACGCAGACGCGGGACGTTGTCAGGGTGGGGCCTGGAGACGCCGATTTGATTCTTCCTAATCACGAGAACCAGGGCTTCTGGGGTGAAGTTCAGGTGGGGTCAACGAAGGCGCGGGGCGACATGTTGTTTGGCTATACGTTTTTGCGACTGGAAAAAGATGCGGTGCTCACGCCTTTCAATCTTTCTGAGGTGACGCAGCAGTCCGACATACGTGCACACCGGTTGGCTTTCGCCTATGCCGTGGATCCGCGCGTGACATTTTCAATAACAGGCATTGTCACACAACGCGCAAACGGATTGTTGGGGCCCTTCCTAACGACTCCGCCCGGGTCGTTGAATCGCGCGACCACTCGGTTGCAATTCGACACGGTCTTCAGATTCTGAGGTCAGAAGTCAGATGTCAGGAGGGGCCTACGGTAATTTGCAGGTCAGGAGGGTGGCTTGCCGCCATCAGTCCATACATTTCCATATATCATTTGACATCTCTCATTTTCATTTTGACATTGGCATCGTTGACTTCTTGTTCGTGTCCGTTCATGAAATGAGATCAGAAAAATGATCAATGAAAATTGTCAAATTACATATGGAAAATGTATCGACGCGTAGGGGGCAGGACCTGTCTAGGCCTGCAAATTATGTGACTCCTTTAGTCCGGTGTCCAAGCCCGCTCTTAATCAAGATTTAAGTTGACAGTAACAGCCAGTTAGGATCCTGCGTGCACAATCCGCCCAGGTACTCGTTACTGGTTGTTCGCGCAAGCGACACGTTGACATTTCATGGACCGAATCTCCTGTAGCTGCATTGTTCATTCTGGGGGGAGTGAGCAAGTCAGCTGTAAACCGGAGAGGAGATCGCCAGTGTTGGGTATTCCCGCCAACGACACCTGACACGCCCGCAGGGATTCCAGCAACTCGGGTGTGTTGCGGCCCTAAAATGCTCCTTTGTTTTCAGCCCCGGCGGTTTGCCGACCTGCCGGGGCTTTTACACCTGCTGGTCTTTGGTGAGCAATTTGACTTTTCACATTTAGGAATGTTTTCACCTTTCTTTAATCAAGTCTTAATACCCTACTGCGATTCTGATCGGCAAACGAAATCATCTCAAGTCGTCACCGTTGGCATCATCGCCACGTTGGAGCAGTGCAATGACTGATCGGTCGATTTCGACAATCC
>JACCSP010000084.1 GCA_013812905.1 Pyrinomonadaceae bacterium | reverse complement strand
GTCGACGATCTGGTTGAATTTCTCGATCTGAGTTTGGATGAGGCTGAGGCGATCTTGAATGCGGCTAAGGCCGTGATAGCAATTCGCGATCGCAGCCTGCAGGTTCCCACCGAAGCATCTGATGAATCAGGGTCTGGAACTGATGAGCCGCCTGACCAGGTAGCTGTTTCCGCGAAACTATTTGAGTCGACAGAACTTGGCAACACAGAGCCTTCGAGTGATCCGACTGCGGACGGTTATGACGAAGCCGTTGAAAATGGCATACCGTTCTCCGCTGAGCCGGAGATTTTGGCGGAGTATTCCGCCGATCCGGTAGCGCTTACCGAGATAGAACCGCTCAGTGAGGCGGAGCTCATACTGCAGGAGCCCGGTCGGGATCTACGTCCCGATACCATCACTCCATCTCCCGACATCACGTCAAGCGGAGCCGCCGCCGTCGAATCCGTGGATGAGGTCAATGAGAATGAGCCTTCGCTTGAGGAAGACGCTTTGAGGGAAGACGGCGATACTGAAGCTGCGGCCCCGGAGGTCGTTGGAACCGCCAGAACATCTGCTCCCGAGCTTACTGAAGACGCTGCATCGGGCGAGGGTAGCGACGAAGAAAAGCAGGATGCTTCCCCAGATGCAGCCCAGTAAATCTAGCGCAGCCACTGACTTGTCCAGTGTGTTGCGCCCTCTCGACCACCCTGCGTCGCACTTCTGAGCGCACGCTTCTAAGTGGTGGAGAGCGAATGTTCTTAATCACTTTGGAAGAAGACAGGACCTCGACCTCCATGAGGGTCCGAGAAGGAGTGCATGACAGTTTCCTCCAAGATTCGTATTTATGACCTGGCCAAGGAACTGAAGCTCGATACTAAGCGACTGATTGAAGAGGTTCGTCGCGAGGGTGTCGATGTCAGCGTTCCGTCCAACTCTGTCTCCAAGGACTTGGCTGAGAAGATCCGCAACAAGTACTTCCCCAAGAAAGAAGCAGCAGTAAAACGAACCGTCAAGGTCGTTAAACGAGCTGCCCGTCCAGTGGAAGAGGCCCCTGGGACTGAGATCGAAGAGCCAGTTGCATCCGCGGAACCTGAGCACATCGAAGCCGAAAAACTGGCACCGGCCCAGGAAATACCCACCTCGGTTCACGGTGGAGCAAAACCCCGCCCTGCAGCCAAGCTCATGAAAAAGTTGCCTCCGGCCGTGCGGGCCGAACAACCAGTGGCAACTGATATTGAGACTCCTTCGGAAATTGCGCCCGACGCCGATTATCAGGAAGAACCGGTTGTGCCTACTGGTCCCCTGAGCGCCGATGCGCCAGGCATGGCTGTCGAATCGGCAAAGACCGCGCCCGCGGTTTCACGTCAGATCCGGGTGATGCGTCCTACTGCCGCCGCCCTTACCGCAGGCATTCGGCCCGGTGAGCGCGCTCCCAGCCCCGTGGTGGCCCCTGCTGTCACTCCCAAGGAGCGGGCCGAGCGAAGCGCGCGCGTGAGAGATCGCAACTCATTGTCACGAACTGAACGCCTGGGCACACCAGGCGAAACTGCGACACCTCAAACCACTTACATTCCGCCTCCGGATTCGGGCCGGCGCCGCTCGCGTCGCACACCTGCGCGCGGCGGACGGAAGATGGAAGGTAAGGCGAGCCGGTTTGATAAGGGTGACTTTATTCCGCCGCCCAAAGCTCTGTCGCTCGAGGACCGCATTGCCGGGAGAATGGAGCCGTCCACGGGAGAGTTGAAATCTGCTCGCATCATTGAAGGTTCCACCGTCAAAGAGTTTGCCGAGAAGCTGGGAATCAAGCCCAAGGATGTGGTGACGCTGCTTTTACAACGCGGCGTTTTCGCCACTATCAATCAACCTTTGAACGACGATGTAGCTATGGACCTGGGTAAACGCTTTGGCTATGACGTTACCTTCGTACCGTTTGAGGAGATGGTCGCCGAAGAAGAGTTTGAGGAGCTGATAGCGACGGACTCAGACGATGTCGAACTGCCTCGCGCTCCTGTGGTCACGGTCATGGGTCACGTTGATCACGGCAAGACTTCGTTACTGGATGGCATTCGCGCCACCGACGTGGCCGGCGGAGAGGCTGGAGGTATTACTCAGCATATTGGCGCCTACAGTGTGCAGGTGCCGAGTCCGGATGCTCCTGGCGAAACGCGCCGAGTAGTCTTTCTTGACACGCCGGGTCACGAAGCTTTCACCTTGATGCGCGCGCGCGGCGCCAAAGCCACGGATATCGTGGTGCTGGTTGTGGCGGCTGACGACGGCGTCATGCCTCAGACTATTGAGGCCATCGAGCACTCACGCGCCGCAAAAGTACCTATCGTCGTGGCCATCAACAAGATCGATAAGCCTGACGCCAATCCTGATAGAGTCAAACAGGAGCTGGCCCAGCATGGTCTCTCGCCGGTGGAGTGGGGAGGAGACACGGAAATGGTGCAGGTCTCGGCCAAGAAGCGCCAGAACCTGGACGGGCTGCTGGAAACCATCCTGCTTAGCTCGGATATTCTCAATCTGCGCGCAAGTCCGACCCGTCTTGCGTCCGGCGTGGTGCTCGAAGCAAAACTGGATCGGGGTCGTGGTCCAGTTGCAACCGTGCTGCTGCAACAAGGAACTCTGCGCAATCACGATCCCTTCATCGTAGGTCAGATCTCGGGCAAAGTAAGGGCTATGTTCAATGATCGGGGTGAGGCTTTGACTGAGGCTGGTCCCGCCACCCCGGTAGAGGTGCTGGGCCTGCAAGGTGTGCCCCAGGCCGGAGACACTCTTCAGGTGGTTGCCGATATGAGTCGGGCGCAGCAGATTTCGCAGCACCGGCAAATGGTCAATCGTCAGGCCACCCTGCTGCAAACGACAAAACGCGGGATCGAGGCTTTGGGCGAGAGTGAAGTCAAAGAACTGTTGGTGATTATCAAAGCCGATGTGCAGGGGTCGGTGGAAGTTCTGAAGTCGACCCTGCAGAAACTCTCGACCGAGCGAGTGAAGGTAAAAGTAATTCGTTCCGGCGTCGGGGCAATTACCGAATCCGACGTGTTACTCGCATCTGCCACCCAGGCGGGGTCATCCTCGTCGGCAGTGGTAATCATTGGCTTCAACGTCAGGCCGGAATCCCGCGCGGGCGATCTAGCCAAGCAGGAGGCCGTAGACATTCGGCTCCATTCCATTATTTACAAGGTTGAGGAAGAGATCCGCGCGGCTATGATCGGCATGCTCGAAGCAATTGAGAAGGAGAGGATCATTGGCAAGGCTGATGTGCGGGAAGTCTTCCGCGTGCCTCGTGCGGGCACCGTAGCCGGCTCGATGGTTGTCGATGGAAGTATCCGCCGCAATTCCCGGGCCCGACTGATCCGCGATGGGGTGGTGAGTTGGGAGGGCAACATACTCTCCCTGCGGCGGTTTAAGGATGACGTTTCGGAAGTGCGCGAGGGCTTTGAGTGCGGCATTGGTCTTGAAAACTTCAATGACCTTAAGGTTGGCGATCAGATTGAGGCTTATATCGTGGAGAAGGTAGCCGCTACGGAACTTTAGAAAGGATGAAGGATGAAGGCGGAAGGATGAAGTGAAAACCACTCTGGGCGCCCAGGTTTCATCCTTCATCCTTCCGCCTTCATCCTTGCTTGCTATGCGCCGCCCGGAAAGAGTTGCCGACATTCTTCGTGACCAGATCTCGCAGATTGTCGGTTATGAACTGGAAGATCCTCGGATCACAATGGTAACGGTGACAGACGTTCGTCTCTCAGGGAATCTTAAGGCCGCTCGCGTTTATGTCACCGTTGCAGGCAATGAAGAAGAACACAAGCTGGCGCTCGCGGCGTTGCGTAAAGCCGCTCGTTACGTTCGCAAGCAGGTTGGCCTGTCGCTCAATCTTCCTCGCACCCCAGAAATTCATTTTGTGAGAGACCGGGTCGAAGAAGAAGGCGAGCGGGTGGATAAGTTGCTCGACCAGATTGAACGAGATTGGGAAAGAGAAGAAAGGATAAAGGATGAAGGATGAAGGATGAAGATGAGGGACCGCTAGCAGCGTTCCGTTTCATCCTTCAGCCTTCATCCTTCATCCTTGCTTGCAATGCTCAGTCAAGTCGTAGAATTGATCGAAGCGAAACGCCGCTTTGCCATTACTTCGCATATACGCCCCGACGGCGATAGCTTAGGTTCATCTCTTGGTCTCTGCTGGTTATTGCGTGCGCTTGATAAGGAAGTCGAAGTGATCATGCGAGATCCGGTTCCGCAAGCCTACCAGCAACTGCCGGGCGCCGACAACGTTCGGGTAACCCCAGCGGTCGACAAACCTTATCACGCGGTGTTTGTCATTGAATGCTCTGATATTAACCGTCCTGGGTTGAGAGATCTGGAAAATCAGTTTGTCATCAATATCGATCACCATTCCACCACGTCGCTTTTCGGAAAGATTAACTGGATCGACTCCACCGCATCCGCCGTAGGCGAAATGATCTACAACCTCTGCAAGGCCACCGGAGTGCGAGTCAGCAAAGAGATAGCGGAATGTGTCTATACTGCACTTATAACCGACACCGGTTCGTTCCACTATTCCAACACGACCGAGCGAACATTTAAGGTTGCCTCCGAACTCGTGCGCTCCGGCGTGAGGCCTGCAAAAACGGCGGAAGCGGTATTTGCCAGTTATCCGTGGGGTCGCATTCAGCTGCTGGGCGCAGTGCTTTCCTCAGCCAGACGAGATTCCACTGGTCGTGTGGCTTGCATGCGCCAAACGTTGGAGATGCAAGATCTCGCCCACGCTTCCGATGAAGCCACCGATGGGTTTGTTAACTACCCGCTGACAGTGGGCGAGGTTGAGGCTGTGGCTTTGCTTAAAGAAAACGAGC
>JACCSP010000175.1 GCA_013812905.1 Pyrinomonadaceae bacterium | reverse complement strand
AAACAAGAACGCCAAGGAGAAAATTAATGACCGAAGCACGAATGCAAGAAACCATTGAGTATGCGCCCGGGACGTTTTGTTGGGTGGAACTGGCAACCACCGATGATGAAGCCGCCAAGAAATTCTATACGGAGCTGTTTGGTTGGACTTTTACTGATAACCCGATCGGTCCCGGCATGGTTTATACGATGCTCCAGCTCGACGGCAAGGATGTCGGCGCCCTATTCAAGATGCCGGAGGAAATGACGTCGCAGGGAATCCCACCTAATTGGCTCTCCTACGTCTCTGTGAAAAGTGCTGATGAAACGGCTGACAAAGCTAAGTCGCTCGGCGGCACTCTCATGAAAGAGCCGTTTGACGTGATGGATGTAGGACGTATGTCTATAATTCAGGATCCGACGGGAGCTGCCTTCGCAATTTGGCAGGCTGGGACGCATCCGGGAGCGGGAATCTACAACGTTCCCAATTCGTTCTGTTGGAATGAGCTTGCGACAAGCGACACCGCTAAAGCCGGTGAGTTTTACACGGGACTTTTTGGCTGGGGCAAGAACGTTAAGGAAATGGGGCCGATGACTTACACCTCTTTTATGAATGGAGAGCGTCCTGCCGGGGGCATGTATAAGCCCACTCCGGAAATGGGAGACATACCACCGAATTGGCTGGCCTACTTTGCCGTAGATGACGCTGATGCAAAAGTCGCAAAGGCGAAGGAACTTGGCGCCACCATCACCGTCCCGCCTATGGACATCCCTGACGTCGGTCGTTTTGCGGTCATTCAGGATCCTCAGGGCGCGTTTTTCGGGATCATCAAGCTTAACCAGCCACCGGCCTAACGGGTGCAAACGATTTCATGAATCCGCGAGGAGCATTGTTTGGTCGGAGTAACAACCGACGGTTCGCAGGGTAGCGGTTGAGTCGGCACTGTGCTTACTCAACCGCGCTTCTGCGGCCAATATGGTTGACACTCTTCAAGCTATAAACATCCGGCTCCTTCGGAGTTAATGCGTGATGAAATCGCGCCTAGTTTGGCTTTTGCTCTGCTGCATCTGGGGCTCGACCTGGCTGTTCATAAAACTTGGCCTCGAGGATTTGCCGCCTCTCACCTTTGCGGGCATCCGATTTTTTATTGCCTCCTCCATTTTATTCGGGATAGTTGCGGTCCGCCGCCTTCCTTTACCACGCCGGCGCTCCGATTGGTTGCTCCTGGCGATTACTGGAATCCTGGCATTTAGTCTGAACTACGGTTTGTTGTTTTGGGGAGAGCAATACATCTCTTCCGGCCTGGCCGCGCTTTTGCAAGCAACAATTCCCGCATTTGGTCTCGTTATCGCCCACTTCTATCTCCCTGGTGAACGAATGACCCCCGCCAAAATCTTCGGCGTAGTAATGGGCATCGCCGGAGTCGGCGTGATTTTCTCAAATCAGTTAAGTGTCGCAGGCTCCGCGGCCCTGGCAGGTAGTGCGGCTCTCGTGCTCAGCTCGGTCTGCGCGGCCTACTCAAATGTTCTGGTAAAAGCTCGAGGGCAGCATCTCGATCCGGCAATCCTCGCGGCAAGCCAGATGCTATTCGGTCTATTTCCGTTGTTAGTCATTGGCATACCTCTCGAAGGAAACCCCTTTGATTTCCGCTGGACGCCAATGGCCGTGGTAGCTTTGTTGTATCTCGCGATCGTAGGTTCAGTGATTGCATTTCTTTTGTATTACTGGCTGGTACGTAACATGGAGGTGACCAAGACCATGTTGATTGCTCTGGTGACGCCGGTAGTTGCTGTGACCCTGGGAATGCTGGTACTGAATGAGAAACTGGATTGGCGCACTATTGCTGGTGGGGTGATGATTATGTCTGGAATCGGTTTAATCGTGGTCCGAACAGTAAAGAGATTAAAAGCTTGATGAAACGGTGCGGGTGTTCTTTGCCGCGTCAATCTGGAAAGTTTCTTACCGTTCCCGCCCCAGCGAATAAAACTCATGAAGCTGCGCTCGAAGATAAGCTTCCACGGCACTCGCCACAAAAGGAGCTTCTTTTGAAGGGTAGTGCTCCGGAAGATTGCGCAGTTTAGCGATCTGGTCATGCATCAGCCAAAAGCCTCCAATCTCTGATCCGAACCGATTATAAGTTGCCAATTCCAGCGCGGTCCTGTTCACGGGGCGAAGATATCTTGCGGATTGGGGATCCAGTTCTACCGTGCAATCACTCAGTGCGAAGCCGAGAAAAGCCACGTCCGACTCGACTCTGGTGAGATCGAGTGCTTTGGGATCAGGGTCAAACATTGCTTTCCGCTCCCGCGTTCAGTCTTTAGGCTCGAGCTTGAGTTTGAACAGGGTGATCGAACTTGCGAATCAAGCCGCGCACCACTCCCTGGATTTGGATCCTTTCGGGAGTTCTGATGAAGATTGGCTTGAACTGCGGGTTGGCCGGCTCCAGTCGAATAAACTCAGACTCGCGATAAAACTTCTTCACCGTCGCATACGTTCCGTCGATTAAAGCCACGACCATTTGCCCATTCTCAGCAGTTGCTTGCGAGGCGACGATAATGATGTCGCCATCCTGGATATTCTCCTCAATCATGGAATCCCCACGGACACGGAGTGCGAAGGTGCGACCGTGTCCAACCATATCGCGCGGAACTGAGACATTGTCGTCGGTAAGAATCGCTTCAATCGGCTGGCCTGCGGCGACGGCGCCGAGTAGAGGAATTTCGTAACCGTTGCTTGGAGTTTCTTGCGGCACTACTTCGATTCCGCGGCTGACATTGGGGATTCGCTTAATGAGTCCCTCCCGCTCCAAGGCTGAAAGGATGCTATGGACACTTGCCGAAGAACTCATCTTGAACTGCTTTCCAATCTCGGCAATGGTAGGTGGCTGTCTATTTGCGTCTATAAAGCGGTTAATGAAGTCATAGACCTGCCTCTGGCGGGGCGTTACTAGCATTGGGATTTCCTCGCTTGTATTAATTCACAGGATCGTGATAGATTTTCGCTTAATAAGCGAAAATCACCCGAATATTATCGAAGAAGATAAATTACGTCAAGGGGGATGGCACGGACTTCAGACAATGATTGTGAATGGGCTCTGCTAGAACAGACTAAGCTGCTGCCTAGGCCTTAAGGAGTTGCGCGAGTTTCTTAAGGTCATTGAGAAAACGGTGATGTTCCAGGCGACGAGTTTCGTTATCGGGCGCACGCAGTATGGAAGAGGGATGAACAGTAGCCATCACGTAGGGAGCGAGGGTAGATTCAATAAATTGGCCCCGCTGTTTTGTTACTCGAAACTTGGAACCAAGTAGTGTTTGAGCAGCAGTGGCACCCAGGGCGACGATCACCTGAGGTTTGACAAGAGAGATTTCAGTCTGGAGCCAGGGACGGCAAGCGCTAATCTCCTGCGCGTTAGGTTTCTTATGAATGCGTCGTTTGCCGCGGGGTTTCCACTTGAAATGCTTAACGACATTGGTGACGTAAGTTTGTGAGCGATCTATGTCTGCTGCTGCCAGCGCAGCATCAAACAATCTTCCCGCCGGCCCCACAAAGGGTTTGCCGGTGAGATCTTCTTCGTTGCCAGGTTGTTCCCCAATGAACATAACTATTGAGCGACGCCGACCTTCGCCAAAGACGGTTTGCGTGCCGAGCTTCCATAGGTCGCAGGCTTTGCAATCAGCAGCGGCTGCGCGCAAAGAACTGAGCGTAGGACGTGGAGGAATCAATTCCTCTGCAGAGTGCTGTGTAGATTTGCGAGTGGCCATGTGCTTACCACCCCAAGGGCTGCCCGCTTAAGGGACCCGGTGGGATCTTAACGCGTCGAGGTTTATAAATCATGAGGGCTGTAATTTCCAAATCTGAAATTGAATCTGAGGTCGCCAAGCGCTTTGCTACCGCTTTCAATCTCCAGGAGAAACAGCCTGGCGCCGTTGTCTCCACTGGGATCCCGGAGGTCGACTCTCTTACAGGAGGACTTCCGCGTGGTGCGATTACAGAGATTTTTGGAGCTGCATCTTCCGGTCGTACCAGCTTCATGATTTCAGCATTGGCCTACGCCACCACCCATGAAGAAGTCTGTGCGTTAATAGATACAAACGACAACTTGGATCCCGCCTCGGCTGCGGAAGCCGGGTTGAATTTAGAGCAACTGCTCTGGGTACGCTGTGCCGCAAATATCGAGCACGCTTTCAAAGCTACTGATCTGCTTTTACAAGGCGGAGGGTTTGGAATTGTGGTGCTGGATATCGGGGATTTGGTAGGAACAGAGGCACGGCGAATCATCTCGTCCTGGTGGTATCGCTTCCGCCGCGTGGTAGAAAACACACCCACTACTTTGTTAGTAATCGCGGAAGACTCGTGTGTGCGCTCTTGTGCGTCATTGGCCTTGAAGTTGAACCGCGAAGTTGACGTATGGTCTTCCGCTAGCCAGACGTCAGATCCAGATATTTTGGACCCGCTCTCCCTTGTCACGCCTCACCCAATAACAAATAATCCCACCCATTCAAATCTCTTCCGCAGTATTCAGCTCCAGATTACGCGCCAGAAGCCAGTTCATTTAGGAGTTGGGGAAGCACAGTTTCGTGCCCGGGCGATATGATCGAGCCCCTTAGAGCTTCCTTCAAATTCTTCTTTGGGGGAAGTTGATTGTCCATTTCCACCTTCTGAGGACTGAGGTAATCGATCTCGCCAGAATTGATGGACGGCTTCGTAACGGCTTCGCCGCCCGTTGTGAGGATGGGCTTGGCCCTTCCGTCAAGGCTGTTCCTCTGATTATTGGGGCTGCGCCC
>JACCSP010000152.1 GCA_013812905.1 Pyrinomonadaceae bacterium | reverse complement strand
ACTCTTTGCGTCTTATTTCAAATTTAATTATATTCAAATTTAATTATAAAAAAATTTAATTATATTGCAAAAAACAATGAAAATAAAGTATAAGGAGATCCGATGTCACCCCGGTTGGGGTTAAATGTGATTGTAGTTTTCATAAGTGCGGAACGCCGCCGTCAGGACTGAGCCAAAAATAGCAGTTCGTCTTCCGAAATGAGGTGGGGTGCTGTTAAGGAAAAAGCTTTTCAGTGTGGCGCTGTTTTCTTCTCTTTTGATGGTCAGCTTTGTGCTCTCCTCTTCCAAGGCACTGGAAGGGGAGAGTGAAGGTGAACATCTTATTGTCTTATGGCCAAAAGGTGCGCCGGGCGCAGTTGGGCGCCAACCGGAGGACATCCCTGCCCTGACACTTTATCTACCGCCGAAAGGAAAAGCGACTGGCGCCGCCATCATTATCTGCCCCGGAGGGGGATACGATGGCCTCTCTAATCGTGAGGGAGGTCCGATCGCCGAATGGCTCAATTCCATCGGAGTCACCGCCTTCGTACTGAAGTATCGAATTGCCCCGCGCTATCGTCACCCGGCCCCGCTCCAAGACGCGGCGAGAGCCATCCGCACGGTGCGTGCACGCGCGGCGGAGTGGCGCCTCGACCCTGAGCGGATCGGTATCCTGGGGTTCTCTGCGGGAGGGCATCTCGCATCCACGGCCGGAACGCACTTTGAAGCCGGTAAGCCTAACGATTCTGACACAATCGAACGAGTTAGTTCCAGACCAAATTTGATGATGCTGATCTATCCGGTCATTACTATGAAGGAGCAGACTCACGCCCGTTCTAAACTAAATTTGTTGGGATCTCAACCAAACGCTGATCTTGTTTCATTGCTTTCCAACGAGTTGCACATTACGAAAGATACGCCACCAACCTTTTTGGTTCACGCAGTGAACGATTCGAAAGTTCCGGTGGAGAATAGCCTCCTTTTTGTGGCGGCCCTGCGCAAAGCGGCCGTGCCCCTCGAGGTTCATTTATATGAAGAGGGAGAACACGGTTTCGCCCTTGGACGGGATCCTATACGTGCGAACTGGCCCCCGAATTGCGCTAACTGGCTTCGCCTGCACGGATTTGTAGCTCCGGAGGGATACTCTCATGGGAGATGCAAGGTACCCCACTATCCGGGGAGTACAATTGAACCGTTCTTAGGAAATCATGAGCGCATGATCTTTAATTTCATGATAAATGTAACCTGGAATCAAAGAAGACGATCACCGCTGTCCTGCACTGAAACCTTGCGGGTATAATTCACTCAAAATCGGTCCTATCCAGTCCGAGTAGTCGAGCGGCATTTTCCCAGTAGACCTTGCGGAGGATGTCTTCAGGCAGGCCAATGCCGTAGATCCGCCAGCGTCCCTGAGGCGGGGTTGGTGCCGGGGCATAATCAAAATACTCATCCTCCGTCTCCAGGAAGCGGTAATATATGTCGTATAACTCCTTTGACAAGGTCTGATACGGAATATCCAGGAGTCCTTTCGGAATGGCATCGGTGCCAAATAATATCCTGTCCTGATACTTGTCGAAGAACCGCCTCGCCGTTCTCGGCTGCCGGCCGAGTTCCGCGATCCTCGCCGAAATATCGACGTGCATGTTCGGGTGACTATTCAGGCATTCGGACACATAGCTGAGGTCTTCGGAATCCGCAACATGAGCGCAAACGAATTGCGTGCGCGGGTGCCGCGCCATAACTTCCCGTCGCGCTTCCTGCAGTTCCCGATTGTTGGGAAAGTCTCCCCGACAGAAGGACCATTCCGGATGCGCTTGAAGCTCCTCGTAGCGTTCATTAAACCGATCAATTGGGAGAAAAAAAGCTCGCGGATCGGAGACGTGAATGACCACCGGCATTTTCAGCGCCCCTGCCGCTTCCCACATAGGATCAAAACGCTTATCGTCAACCTTTATAAGAGGACCGGTGGTGACGTTCTCTCGTAGATATAAGCCGAGAGCCTTAAGAACCTTCAGTCCGGCAGCACCTGCCTGATGCGCGCGTTCCATCTCATCCGCTTGAAACCTGGCGTAGTTCGGCTCGGCGACTCGACTCCACCAGGGTTCCGTGAAGACAACGAACCGATCGGGATTTGCCTCCGTGTGAACACGTAAGGAATCGAGCAGACCTTCTCCGAATCCCCCGGTCAGGTTCACCATCACCCGAACATTCTTCGCGTCCATGGTGGAGAGGATCTCCGGCGCTTCGGCCAGAACCGTGATGCTCTCGCCGCTGTCAAGGAACGGACCCCAGGTTAGATGGGTGTGAAAATCTATTACTGGAAAGCGTGGCCTGGCTACATGTACCTGGGGCACGCGGAGCATGCTTTTCGGCTCATACTCTTTGAGCAGAATGTTACGGCTGGTCGTATTCTCATTTTTGGCGTCTTGCAGAGACCCTCCTCCGGACGGGGCTTAGTGCCTTAATCAGACTCATGAACTTGGTAGACATAATTAGACATAATTACTGTTGCGGGCAAGGCTTCACTGCGCGAAGTGTCGGACTCGATCGCCAACGTCCAAGATTCGGTTCCCGCCGCTGTCGGACCAGTGATCTTTGTGTCCACCAGATTATGAATCTCGAAGGGCGGTCTGCAACACACTGCGCCAGCCAAGCAGTTTAACCAAGCGAGATACGATCTGGTTGCTCATATCTCGCCGGGTATGGCTCGTCAGATACAAAGTGCCTTCGTCGTTGTTTTCAAATTCAGGATATGCCAAATGAATACTGAAAGTAAATAGGCACTTATGAGTTTTAATTGGACTTATGGCTATCCGGACATATATCTTAAAGTCAACTCTCAAAGTTTTATCTTTGCTCGGAGGAGCGCGCCCGCGTTAGTCGAAGATGAAAAACAATACTTCTGCTGCAAGAGTGGCCGTGATCGGGGAACTCAACGTTGATCTAGTGGCTACCGGGCTGGAGAGCCTTCCGGTTTTGGGACATGAGAGTCTCGCTACTGACTTTGAGATCACCCTGGGTAGTGCCTCGGCAATTTTCGCGTTTGGAATAGCGAGACTAGGTCATGAGGTCACGTTCATGAGTCAGGTCGGTGCGGACGAGTTTGGACAGTTTTGCCTGAGGGCTCTCCGCGCCGCAGGGGTTGCTACGGGAAAGGTGCTGGAGGATCCGACGTTGAAAACTGGTGTGACAATCTCACTAAGCACACCGGAGGATCGTGCCCTGGTCACCTTTCTCGGCGCTATCTCAGAACTCGAGGTCGGTCAGTTGAAACTTGACGACCTGGCCGGACATAGTCATCTGCATCTTACGTCTTACTTTCTGCAACACCGGCTACGACCGGCTTTTCCTGCGATCATTAAGGAAGCAAAGAAATATGGTTTGAGTACGTCGTTCGACCCGAATTCCGACCCAACGTCAGGGTGGGACAAGACTATCTGGGACGTCATACGAGAGATCGACATTCTTTTCTTGAACGAGTCGGAAGCATTGCAACTAACCCGTCGTCATGATGCTTCCGATGCGCTCAAAGACCTAAGTGAACAGCCAGCATGCGTGGTAATAAAATGTGGTCCCAGAGGTTCAGTTGCTAACCTTGGCGGTGAGACGATTTTCTGTGACGGTTTCAAGGTGACCCCGGTCGATACCACTGGGGCCGGAGATTCATTCGCCGCCGGGTTCATCCACGGCTTTCTCGAGCAGAAGGATCTCCTCACTCGCCTGAGGTTTGGTAACGCCTGCGGCGCACTTTCCACATTGAAAGCGGGAGGTACGACAAATCAACCCACCCATTTTCAGTTAACTGACTTTCTTTGCAGTTATGACGACAGGTGAGAGGGATCCACCGGTGCGTGCTGAAAATCCACCAGACTCGACTTCAAAGCTTGTTCCCTCTCGCACAATCCTTGATCAGGTTAGAAGTGCGAAGCGCGCCGTAGCGGCGTTGAATTTTTATAACGCGGAGACTTTGCGAGCACACGTCAATGCCGCTAGAGAGCTCAAAGCGCCTCTAATTTTGCAGACCACGGAAGCAACAATCGATTATCTCGGTCTCGGGATGGCGGTAGCTATGGCTCGTGCGGCCGCTGAAGAGACGGGGCAACTAATTGCCCTGCACCTTGATCACGGCGGAACTTACGATCTTGCCGCTCGCTGTATAGATGCGGGTTACACATCGGTAATG